>JAHFRX010000066.1 GCA_023266075.1 Legionellaceae bacterium
TGTTGATAAAACAACTCGATTTGCTCGGCAGTCGCCAGCGTGTCCTGTTTATTTGCAGCGCGTGCCTTGGGCATCAACCCGTGCATACGAATCTCATATGCAACAATTTGTACAGCTTGCGACAAGTTAAGCGAACTAAACTCAGGATTTGTAGGAATATGAATATGATAATGACATTGCAATAATTCTTGATTTGATAACCCCGATTGCTCACGCCCAAAAACAATCGCAATCTCCGTATCGTGCGATAAGGAGACCACTCTTTCCGCACATTCACGCGGTGTTAATCCTGGAAGTGCAATATCACGTGCACGTGCACTGGTTGCAAAAATCAACTGACACTGGTGGAGTGCCTCGGGTAATGTTTCTGTCACTACCGCTTGAGCTAAAACGTCGTCAGCACCGGCGGCCATTTCATGAGCTCGCTTATCCGGGAAGGCCTGTGGTGAAACAAGATAAAGACGAGAAAGCCCCATCGTTTTCATCGCACGTGCTGTAGAGCCAATATTACCTGGATGCGATGTTCCTACTAACACAACGCGGATAGAATTAAAATTCATAAAAACGAAGTCTATTCAAAAATTAAAAAAAATGAGAGGAATTATAGCATATATTTATCCAAAATATGTTAGAATCTCACGCTTTTAATACACGCAAGAAACTATGCAACCACTACTCAATATTGCGATTCAGGCAGCAAGGCAAGCAGGCGATATTATTTTACGCCATGCGCAACACATTGAACGTCTAACGATTTCAGAAAAAAGTCGCAATGATTATTTCACAGAAGTGGATGTTAAAGCGGAGCAAACCATCATTCACGCCGTGCATAAAGCCTACCCACAACATGGTATTTTAGCAGAGGAATCTGGCTCACATTGCAGTGATGCTGAATGTATTTGGATCATCGACCCTTTAGATGGTACAAGCAACTATCTACATGGCTTTCCATTTTACGCTGTTTCCATTGCGGTTCAAATTAAAAATCAGATTGAGCACGCCGTCGTATATGACCCTATTCGTCACGAATGCTTTTCAGCGAGTCGCGGACGTGGGGCACGCTTAAATGATCATCGTCTGCGTGTTTCAAAACAAAATCACCTGCATGCCTCAATGTTGGGTGTTAATTTACAACATGACTATATTTCGACGTGTGATAAAGCCAGGATAACGGCACTCATCCATCAATGCGCCAGCGCAAGACGAACAGGTTCAGTAGCACTGGAACTCGCTTACGTCGCCGCAGGACGATTAGATGGCTTTTTTGGCTTTGGCTTACAACCTTGGGATATCGCAGCAGGCGCTTTATTAGTACAGGAAGCCGGCGGCATCGTCAGTGACGAGCACAGTGACAAACACTATCTTAAACAAGGCAATATTCTCGCTGGTACACCGAAAGTTCATTTAGGTTTATTAAACGCCATTCAAGAACAATAAGCGGATTTCAATGGGTGTTTTTTTTGGTGACTAACTTTAATTTTCTTGCTTCAAATAAGATGATACAGCCGTAAATAAGTTGAAGAAAACTGAGGGTTGTCGTTTCCCAGATATCTTTTATTTTCATGATGATGAGCTGATAATGGATGTTGAGCGAGCTGGGTTGCACCCCTTTTTTTCGTATGATGAGCATTGGACCACGATTGGGGAGTGCGCGTGTTTGACGTGCTGAGCTAAAAAAATAATACTCTTTGAGTAAAGATTTGAGCATGACGCGCATGATGATAAGCGCGATACCTTGTGCTGGACACATCCGATTTTCTTTAATACCAAAAGGTGCATAATGCGCTGTTTTCATGGGGCAAGTTTTCCAACGATCCGTTTGAAATCGATAAGGATTTTGAAAATTAGTTTTATGATATTTATCGTAATTAAAGCAAATGACCGTGCCTTTTTTGATCGTCTTATCGTCAATGATGACGTCATCCAAAACGATACGATGAGCGATACCAAAGAGCGGGAAAAGTCTAAAAGTTTCATTGATGAACGCATGATCTATCTCTCGATGGGTGTTCGGGTGTCGTATTTTTTCCTGAAGGGAGGGGTTTTTTGCGAGGACCATTAAAAGATGAGACATCGCGTCAGACATTTGGATAACGCCGGTTGCAAAAAATGTACTTTGCAAAAAATAAACTTGATCTTCCAAACTGAAGGAAGGCGGAAAGTCGGCCAGCGGTTCTTTTTGTATTTTTTTGTATAAAAAATGTGTTAACTTAGCACGTGTGGCCATATCTCTTAATTTGCAGCATTTCATCGTTGAAATCACATCATTGGCATGCGCGACAATCAATTTTTGGGCATGTTTAGAGCAAGATTCATTAAAAATAAGCTCATAGAAAAATTTTGCAAAAATAGGCATCAGCTCATCCCGAATACGTACAACATGCCCCTCCTTTTTTTTATTTAATAAGCGACCATTCCGTATGCATTTTTCCAGTAATCTCTCCACAGCTTGTTTAGGAAGGTTAAGTTTAGATTTGCTATAGGCCGCAAGTTTTTCATAGTCGTCACCCTCCTCGAGATGCTCTTGATGCATATGCGCGCCTGGAGATAAAAAATACCAAAATAAATCAGAGAGTTCAGCCCCCTCACTTTTGCCGCGAACATGGGGATGTGCATAGAGTGTTTTAAAGTATTCAGGACCCCAAGTTTTATTCGGGATCTGTATGCCTTTTTCTCGGTTGATGTGCGTGAATATAAAAAAACGCAGCCCGATAAATAATCTGGGTAAAAGATAAAAGAGTAAGATAAAACAGAGGATAAAGATGAGTAAAAGATTCATCGATTAGGCTCCGAAAATAGCCAATCCCTACTCCACTCAGAAAGAGAACGACACCCATTTAAGGTGAGGGTATGAATTAATTCTTGGCGTAATAAATTAATTGTGTGGCGGACACCTTTTTCGCCCGCCACACAAAGTCCCCACAAAATCGGCCTGCCAATCCCAACGGCATCTGCACCCAAAGCTAATGCTTTAGCGATATCACTACCCCGGCGAATCCCTCCATCTAAAATAATAGGGATCTTTTTTTGAATGACCTCAGCAATTTCGGGTAATAAATCAATGCTTGCAGCAACACTATCGAGCTGTCTTCCACCATGATTAGACACAATCAAGCCAGAAATTTGGTTCTCAAGACATCGTGCTGCGTCTTCAGGATGTTGAATACCCTTCAGAATAATTGGAAGTTTAGTGGAGGCTTGTAAATCTTGAATATCGTCCCAATGAAATGTAGAGTGAAATTCGAGTGTATGACATTGACCCTGTAAGTTGATTAGATTTTCACAGCGCAAACCTTTGGGCAATCGGTGGAAATCATTACGAATATCACGCTCTCGTCGTCCAAAAACGGGAGAGTCTACGGTCACGACTAAGGCTTCGCAGGCTGTTTCTTCGACCATGCTGATGAGATCGCGCATAAAAATTTTATCTCGTTGTAAATATATTTGGAACCAAAAGTGTCTTTGCTTAGGTTGTAGCGCAGCATCAATTTCTCGTAAGGACGTTGTAGCCACCATACTGACGATCATGACAATATCCTCATGCATTGCGGCACGTGCTGTGGCTATTTCTCCTTCTGGATGAGCGAGACGATGAAAAGCGGTCGGTGCGATTAATATGGGCAGCGAAAGCTTGTGATTGAGCAGCGTGATATCAAGTTTGCCATCAAAATCACCGCGTAAAACTTTGGGATGAAATTTTATTTTTTTGAATGCATTGATGTTCTCTTGAACCGTTATTTCGTCTTCTGCGCCCCCTGCAATGAAATCATAGATCCAGGGCTCTAATTTTTGTTTTGCAGCTTTTTCGTAATCATATAGAGAAATAAACATGATTTATTCCTCAGTCAGGGCATTTTTAAAAAATGCTCTTAGGGGTATTTGATGTGTTTTTGGGTCATCCCATTTGCTATAAATATTTCCTGGAATTTCATGAGTAGCAATGAGCTTTTTACCTTGATAGTAACGAATGATAGGATGTAAATAGCGAAAGTTATAGGCGATCTTCGTTTTATTTTTGGGATACCCAGTGTCACCGATATCAAATGGATCTCGGGGTTGCACAGTACCGTATTCTAAGGTGATTAAAAAATAACGCTGGGTGCGCTCAGGCACAAGTGTTTCTTGAATGTAATCAATAGGCAGATCAGCAATGTGATGGAGTTTTTTATTTTCAATAAAAACCACATCGCCTAAAAATGCATATTGTTGCCAAAGTGATGACGTTGTTGTCACTCTATGGGTAATAAATGGTATGAATTGAGAGAGCTTTGAGATTGGAAATACAGTTTCTGGAAAATCAATACCATGGTATTTTTTACTTAAAATAGCGTGAAGTGCACGAATGGTGTATCGAAATCCATGAATCACAGCGGCGGTTGATATTTTGAAGTCACGCATTTGCATGAGTGTGCCCGCGAAATATAAGTGAGGAACTGTGACTGACTCAAAGATATTGTTTTGTTTAGGAAAACGATCTTTGAGCGTCATTTTAATGGGGACAGAAGCATCGAAAATGCTAGGGTCAAAGCGAAATCCAGTACAGGAAATGACGCGATCGTAGATTAAATCTTTACGGAGATTATTCGCCCGGAAAAATTCAAAAGTCACTACGAGTTTTTGTTTTACTTTTTTAATACGAATAATCTTACCATCTAAAATGACATTTTGAGATTTTAATTGAGAGGTGTCTAAAAAATTATTATTCACGGCACGCAAATGTCCTACATAGTGTGTTTTCCAAGCCATTTTTATGGAACTCTCACCCCCAATATGAATACGAGCTGCTGTTTCTATCAGATTATCAGCGGTTTCAAAAGCCGAGTTTCCTTTACCAATAATGAGGATATCTTGGTTGATAAATTGTTGCGGATCGACAGACATCGTACTGTAATCTTCAATGAGCTCATGACCTTCAAAGGAAGGTCGAACCGCCTTAGACATGCCTGTAGCAACAATTAATTTTTGGCAATAGTAGGTTTTATTTTTACAATGCAATTTAAAGCCATGCTCGTCCTTTGAAATACGCGTGATTTGTGTATTGTATTGAATGTTTAAATGAAATTTTTTTGCAAAATCTTTTAAGTAGCGAACATAATCATCGGCATTTGGAAAATATCGCTCAGAGTATCGGGTAAACCGCATGTCAGGATCGTCTGAGAGCAAGGAGTTCCAATCGAACTTTAATTTTAATTCAGCGTCATTTGCTCCGGTATATCGTTTATTAATCGAAATCATGGTTCTATGGCGAGGATACGTCATTAGAAAAGAGCCGACGGTATTTGCTTGCTCTAAAATGAGATAATTCATATGTGATTTTTCCATGTAATACCCCATCTGAAGACCAGCAGGTCCCGCACCTAAGATGATATAATCTCTGCTATTTTTCATAGAGCGCTCCATGACATAAGTAATGGAACAACGGTGAAGCAATAAAAGTTGTAATGATGGCCATCATCACGAGCATGCTAAAAAGAGTAGGTGTGATAAGATGATGCTCTAATCCGATGTTTAAAATAATTAACTCCATCAATCCTCTTGCATTCATCAGAATCCCAATTAGCGATGCATTTTTCCAAGTTTCTCCAGCATATTTAGCGGCAAGTGTGCAGGCGAGTCCTTTTCCCAAGCATGCCACGAGGATAATGAACAATGTTACTAAAATTAATAGGAAAGAATTAATCAGTGATAATTGCGTATTGAGGCCAGAGTACACAAAAAATAACGGTAAGAGTAAATTGATGGTGATAGGTTCGAGTGCGTTTCTTATTTTAGTGATAAACGCTTTATCTTTAGGCATATTTAATCCGGCTAAAAAAGAACCAAATATGGCATAAATACCAATAGCATCGGTCAACCAAGCACAACAGATGAGAATAAGGAGCACATAAAATAATTGATGCTGTTGACGTTTTTCGTTTGAAAATAGCTGAGATAACTTTTTTTGACCCAAATAAATAAAAAATAAGATATACGCCACTGCACCAACCAACGTCACAATGAACATCATGGGTTTTTGATTAAAAAAAGCCAATATGCCTGCCAATAATAACCAAACGATAGCATCATCTAATGCGCCCGCAGAAAGCGCTAATGCGCCAAAAGATGTTTTCATCAGTTTGTGTTCATAAATAATGCGTGCCAGCATGGGAAAGGCGGTAATGGAGATGGCGGAACCTAAAAATAATGCCGCATTTGGTAAAGAGACATGCGAACTAAACAGATTGGGTATTTGATAAATGAGCGGCGTGATTAAGATACCGAGTAATAAGGGTGATAAAATTCCTGTCGCAGAAATGAGTAGGGTGCTGGTGAAGCGTTTTTTAACTGGTGTCATATCAAAATCAAGGCCAATTAAAAACAAATAGATAACCAGTCCAAGTTGACTCAACGCATGAAGTATTGACATTGAAGGATGGAGAATTGACGCACCATTTTCCAAAACGAGTTGGGTATTTGGAAACAAATAAGTTTGAAAAGTAGGTGCTATAAGGCCTAAAAAAGAAGGGCCTAGCACAATACCGACGGCCATTTCACAAACAACTTGTGTTTGTCCTAAAAAACGTTTACCAATAACCGTCACACAACGACAGGTCAATAAAATGACAAACAGTTGCAAAAACAGTTTTGTGATCAACTCGCTTGAACCCATCATGACAGACTTAAATAAGTTCACTATGATATATATTATAGCAGTTAAAAAATATAAGCGTTTTTAGGCTCTACATCCTCTTGAATTACATGAAATACCCCTTATCTTAAGAGCATCATCATTATAATAGGTATATATCATGCGCATGGATAAACTCACCTCAAAATTTCAAATGGCGTTGGCAGACGCACAATCGCTAGCACTCGGTCGTAATCATGGCATACTAGAGCCTGAGCACGTCATGAAAGCCCTCCTTGACCAGCAGGGTGGGACGTGTCGCGCACTGCTCACCAAAGCCACTGTAAACCTCACTCAACTCAGAACGTTAATTGATCAAGCACTGGATAAAATCCCCACTATTTCTGGTAATAAAGGAGACATTCACATTTCAAACGATCTCAATCGACTTTTCAATTTAACTGATCAAATCGCACAAAAACGTAAAGATAATTATATCTCTAGCGAACTTTTCATGTTAGCTATCATGGAAGATAATGGAAAACTCGCGAAGCTCCTCACACAAGCTGGCGCGCAACAACAAACGATTCTCAAAGCCATTGACGATATTCGTGGGGGCGAGACCGTCAACGACCCTAACGCTGAAGAACATCGTCAAGCATTGGAAAAATACACTATCGATTTAACTGAGCGTGCTGAGCAAGGCAAATTAGACCCGGTCATTGGTCGAGATGATGAAATTCGACGTACCATCCAAGTCTTACAACGGCGCACTAAAAATAACCCCGTCCTCATTGGAGAGCCTGGTGTCGGTAAAACCGCGATTGTTGAAGGATTAGCACAACGCATCATCAACGGTGAGGTTCCTGAGGGCTTAAAAAATAAACGCGTACTTTCACTCGATATGGGCGCACTGATTGCCGGTGCAAAATTTAGAGGTGAATTTGAAGAACGTTTAAAAGGCGTGCTCAATGACTTAGCAAAACAAGAAGGACAAATCATTCTCTTTATCGATGAGCTCCACACTATGGTCGGCGCCGGTAAAGCAGAAGGAGCCATGGATGCAGGCAATATGCTCAAACCCTCTCTTGCACGAGGAGAACTCCATTGTATCGGTGCTACGACACTGGATGAGTATCGTCAATACATTGAAAAAGATGCCGCTCTTGAGCGAAGATTTCAAAAGGTATTGGTCAATGAACCCTCTGTTGAAGACACCATCGCTATCTTGCGTGGTCTAAAAGAGCGCTATGAAGTCCATCATGGCGTTGAGATTACTGATCCTGCAATTGTTGCCGCTGCAACGCTTTCTCATCGATATATCACTGATAGACAACTCCCAGATAAAGCCATTGACCTGATTGATGAGGCTGGAAGTCAAATTCGTATGGAAATTGAT
>JAHFRX010000212.1 GCA_023266075.1 Legionellaceae bacterium
CAGCTAATTTACTCACACGCATAAAAAATGATTTACAAAATACGATTACTCGTTGTTTAGCCGCTGGTATGACCCGTGATTGCATTATTATTGATCCTGGTTTTGGCGGCGGACACTTTGGAAAAAATGCAGCTGAAAATTTTTATCTGCTCTCCCGCTTGAAAGAAATAGTTGAGTTGAGTTTTCCTGTTTTAGTGGGTTTATCGCGAAAATCTATGTTTGCTGACATACAACCGGATGTGAATGATCGATTGTCAGCGAGCGTGGCAGCTGCCACGATCGCAGCCTTGTTGGGTGCGTCGATTGTGCGTGTGCATGATGTGGCGGAAACGGTGGATGCGATGAGGGTGGTGGCGCTTACCCTCGCACAATCTTCTCAAACATCGCCATACTCTGATCCGCAACAATCATATAACGCGGCATAGCCATCAACGGTTCCAAACGATTCGCCGGACGTGCTTTAATGCTAAATGCCATCAAATACCCCGCATTTTTTGCATCTTTTTCAAGTGCCGTATCATAAATACCAAACGGCCATGCCAGTAACGTGATGTTAATATTAAGCTTTTTTTCAAGCACTGTTCTTGATGTGACGAGTTGTGTGTGCACTAATTTGGCATACGCACTGGCTGATAAATGTTTCTTTTCTTGTTTGAAGTTGGGGTGCCAGTACGTGTGATCTTCAATAGTAAATAACCCTGTTTTTTGCAGTGATTGTAAATCTTCCCAAGTCAATGCGTAGGGCGCATGAGAAATCACCTGTGGAAAAATAAATAAAGTCACGGGAATTTTGTATTTTTGGACGATGGGTAATAAATAACTATCAACTGATTTTCTACCATCATCGACGGTAATCACAACTGATTTTTCAGGAATACTCGATGTTTTACCCAACAAATAATTGACCAGTGTTTGCAACGGAATAACGGTGTAACCATTTTGCAGCATCCATTTGAGTTGTGTTTCAAAGCGATTGGGTGTGATCGTCATGCTGCCTGGTTTGATGGGGTCAAAATTGTGATATACGAGAATGGGGATGTGGATGGTGGCATAAGTGCTTGTAATGCCGGCTAAAAACAAGAAAACAGTGAGAATGAAGCGGGTTAGATAATGCATAGCTCACTAATCCTTAAGTTTTACTTGCTAATATATATTTGTGATTAGCGTAACTATTTACTGATGTTTATTCAATCTAATGAGGTAATTTTATGAAACAGGATGATGAGTCAGAAATAAAATTAGAAAAATTTGTTCTGCAAGAATTTCGTAAAATGCTACTGCACCGTGGTATGTCAAAAGATACTAATGTTGCTAGTATAGATCAGATTGTTCGTTATGCAGGAGCACGAGAGCCGAAAATTTCACAGACTCTTTTTCAGGGAATAATGAGCTTTTTCTCCCCACCTTCACTGGGCTCAATGGTTAAAGAAGTGTTGATAAGTTTAGGGATGAACCCCGCTGAATTTTCTACCGTATCTAGCAAGCAAATTCTTCAAGCAATGCATGTGCATCTTGTCCTTCAAAGGAAACCCGTGCCAGATGATGTGATCTTTCCTCTTGTTCATAAACGCACACGTTGAAACCTGCGCAGGTGAGTGTTGCGCACAGCGTGACTTCAGAAGCACGCGCGACAGCAAGTGCGCAAGCCCGTACATGTGATCTACAGGCTTGCGCACTTGCTATCGCGCGTGCTTCTGAAACTCAGGCTGTGCGTAAGGGTCTGTGCATAAATAACTAATCCTTCAATATCTCTCGATAATATGATCATATTGCTTTTTTAAATTTCGGTTTCAACTGAGGTCGCCGCATTATGTCAAAACAAAGCGTGGAAATAATGGCTCAATCATCTGCAATACTGCTGTTAAGACGCACATATCCTCATATTCGAACACGCATGATTGGAAAATCCGATGAGTCTGATTTGCTGATTAAAGCGCAAAACGCATTGGGTATGTACATTGAGCAATGCATGACTATTTGCCGCCAGGTCGTAAAAACAAAAAAATGGTACCACCTTTCTTTGTCCGAGATGAGCGACACAGAAAAACATGATCCTCAAATTACGGCATCCATTATGCTGGTGAATTTTGTGCTACAACAATACACACCTAAAGATCCGGCAAAAGATAATGCTGAACGTCTGTTGATTTTAGAGCAACTTTTATTTCTTTCAGGACGCACTGATTCAAGCGCTACGGATCAAGTGATTTGGAAGGGTCATAATGCTGTATCGAATCAAGATGAATTATATCAATCACCGCAGCAACCAGATGTGTTTGTTGTACCTACTGTGGCTGAAACGCTGAATTTAGTGGCGTGTGCATTGCAGGATAACGAAAGATTTCGCGCATCGCTCGCGACAGATAGCACAGATCAAAAGGATCAGCTGAATCGATTGAATGCGTTATGCCGAAGATTATTAACATTTCCGAGATTGGTTGTGATGAATCAAAACCAAACTTATTCAGCAGGTTTGCAATATGAATTATTATTTTTATTGAAAGGTG
>JAHFRX010000067.1 GCA_023266075.1 Legionellaceae bacterium
ATAAAAAGAAAGGAAACACAAGATCGGCGAAAGTGCAGCCATTCCATGTTGCATGGTCAAGCCATGGATAAACCGCGTCGTTGCCGGGACTATTGACAATAATCATCAATACAATCGTCAAACCACGAAATGTGTCGAGTGCCTGTAAGCGGTACTTTTTCTGCATACCTATATTGACTTAATTTAGACCATAATGTTAAAATCATAACATCTTTTTTTTATGGTCACAATCATTATGCATTTTATCATTAGTTTTTTAATGTATCTTATCACCTCAATGGTTTGGGGAGTGGTGAGTAGTAAAAATGCTTATGCGCATGATGTGACCTTGCGTGATAAAATTGGCCAAATGTTTGTGATTGGGTTTAATGGTCAAATTGTCAATGAAACTTCATCTATTGTGCAAGATATTGAACAATACAATTTAGGTGGCGTGATTTTGTTTGATTATAATTATCAAACGAAAACGTTTGGAAAAAATATTGTTAGCCGCGAGCAAGTGACTCGGCTTAATCAAACGTTACAACAAGCGAATGAAGTCGCACAGCGCCAGCATGGACGTCCTGACTTACCGTTGTTAATTGCTGTGGATTATGAAGGCGGGTTGGTCAATCGCTTGAAAGAGCAATATGGGTTTCCATCGACCTTATCTGCGAGTGACATCGCTAAATTACCGGTGTCAGAGGCGAAATTATATGCAGCTAATATGGCGAATACCTTGAAAGCGTCAGGATTTAATTTGAATTTTTCTCCTGTTTTAGATGTGAATGTGAATCCTGAGAATCCCATCTTAGGTAAAAAAGGGAGGACGTATTCTGAGGATCCATTCATTGTGACCGAGTATGCTGGACTTTTCTCAGAAGCTGATGTAAATCAACGGGTGCAGTGTGCGTTTAAACATTTTCCCGGACATGGAAGCTCAACCAGCGACTCTCATCTTGGGTTTGTAGATGTTTCTTCAACTTGGCGGTCTTATGAACTTGAACCTTACTATCAATTACTGAATCAAGCCAATGGCTGTGGTATGGTCATGACCGCACATATCGTCAATCGACAACTGGATAAAACAGCATTTCCGGCAACATTGTCACATGCCATTTTGACTGACTTATTGCGTAACACTTTGCATTTTGAGGGTGTTGTGGTGAGTGATGATATGCAAATGAAAGCCATTACGGATAACTATGGTACTGAAGATGCGGTCGTGTTAGCGATTAATTCAGGTGTTGATATGCTGATTTTTGGTTCTCAATTGGCGGATGGCCCATCCTTGAAAGAATTAATCGATCTTGTTGACCACAACGTGCAAACCGGTGAAATTTCAAAAGAGCGTATTGAAGACGCGTATCAAAGAATTGTACGGCTTAAAAAATCAATCTAGTTTGAAAAGACCTTTGGGTGTAGAATACAGCCATTTATAGTTGAAATAAGACTTACATGCTAGAAGTTAACCAGATTAATCTGATGTTAGATGATTTGTCTGTGCGGGTGAAAGCACTCTATGGCTTTTTAGATGTTGAGTATAAATCAGAGCGATTGCAAGAAGTCGTGTTGGAGCTTGAGTCACCGACGATTTGGGATAACCCTGAGGAGGCTCAAACATTAGGCCGAGAACGTGCACAATTAGAGAGTGTCGTCGATGTGATACATGAGCTCACGCAGGCATTACAGGATGCGCGTGAACTCTTTGATATGGCAAGAGAAGAAGCGGATGATCACGCTATCCATGCTGTAGCGCTTGATGTTCAAACCATAGAAACGCGTGTGGCGAAACTTGAGTTTGAGCGCATGTTTTCAGGAAAAATGGATAAAGCAAATGCGTTTGTCGATATCCAATCAGGTTCCGGTGGTACAGAAGCACAAGATTGGGCGGAAATGCTTTTACGGATGTATCTGCGGTGGGGTGAGCAACATGGTTTTGCAACAACCCTCCTAGAGTGCTCACCAGGAGAAGTTGCTGGTATTAAGAGTGCAACTATACATCTCGTGGGTGAATATGCATATGGCTGGGTCCGCACAGAGACTGGTGTACATCGGTTAGTGAGAAAATCGCCGTTTGATTCGGGAAATCGTCGTCATACTTCTTTTGCGGCGGTTTTCGTTTCACCTGAAATTGATGATGATATTGTGATTGATATTAACCCTGCGGATTTACGCATCGATACTTACCGTGCTTCTGGTGCTGGTGGACAGCATGTGAATCGTACGGATTCGGCAGTGCGGATTACGCATTTACCCAGTAACACAGTCGTACAATGTCAGACCGATAGAAGTCAACATAAGAACAAAGATCAAGCGATGAAACAGCTTCGTGCAAAGTTATATGAACTTGAAGTGAAGAAGAAAAACGAAGAGCAACAAGCATTGGAAGCCACAAAGACAGATATTGGTTGGGGCTCTCAAATACGCTCATATGTGCTTGATCAATCACGAATTAAAGATTTACGTACAAATATCGAAACGAGTAATACTCAGGCGGTATTAGATGGCGATCTAGATCAATTTATTGTAGCCAGTTTAAAAGCAGGGGAAGAGTTGGATGAGCGAAGTTAATCACGTTGAAGATACGGCCGAAGTTTATCAAGTACGTAAACAGAAATTGTCTGATTTACGGACACAAGGCTTTTGTTTTCCGAATGGTTTTCGTAGGAAAGAGCTTGCATATGATCTGAATACGCAGTATCAACATCAAACGAAAGAAGCATTAGAAAAAGCACAAATTCCAGTTGCCGTTGCAGGCCGTATTGTCTTAAGACGCGTGATGGGAAAAGCAAGCTTTTTTCATATTCAAGATGTGTCAGGTCGCATTCAAATCTATGCGCGTTCTAATGATTCGCCAGAGTCCTACGAGCAGTTCAGTAAATATTGGGATATGGGCGACATTGTTGGTATCAAAGGTGTGCTTTTTCTGACAAATACTGGTGAGTTGACGGTGCATGCACATGAGATGGTATTACTCACCAAGTCTTTACGTCCTTTACCAGATAAGTTTCATGGATTGGCTGATCAGGAAACGCGCTATCGTAAACGCTATGTAGATTTGATTGCGAATGAAGAAACACGCAAAACATTTTTAATCCGTTCGCGTCTTATTCAGACCTTGCGCAAATTTATGGATGGTCATGATTTTCTTGAAGTAGAAACACCCATGATGCATTCTATTCCGGGGGGCGCACTCGCACGACCTTTTGTTACGCATCACAATGCATTAAGCCAAGATATGTACTTGCGTATTGCGCCAGAGCTCTATTTAAAACGCTTGGTGGTCGGCGGTTTTGAGCGTGTTTATGAAATCAATCGTAATTTTAGAAACGAAGGCTTATCGACAAGGCATAATCCTGAATTTACGATGATAGAGTTTTATCAAGCATACGCAGATTATCAAGAGTTGATGGATTTTACCGAAGAATTGATGCGTTATTTATGTGATGAAGTTTTAAAAACACGCCAAGTCGTCTATCAAACGACGATGATTGATTTCGATAAACCTTTTCTACGCCTCAGCATGAAAGATGCTGTGCTGCAATATCATCAGGATAAGATAGTGCCAGGCTCACTGGATACACTTCAGCGTTGTCGCGATGTGTTGGCACAGTTACATCTTCCTTATAAGCCATCCGATGGTCTTGGAAAGCTGCATATGATCTTATTTGAAGAGACAGTGGAGCACCAGTTAATACAACCGACGTTTATTACAGGTTACCCGACAGAAGTGTCACCTCTTGCAAGACGCAATCTTGAAAATCCAGACATCACCGATAGGTTCGAGTTTTTTATCGGTGGACGTGAAATTGCGAATGGATTTTCTGAGTTGAATGACGCAGAAGATCAAGCCGAGCGCTTTATGCAACAAGTACAAGAAAAAGATGCGGGTGATTTGGAAGCAATGCACTTTGATAGTGATTATATCGAGGCGTTAGAGTATGGGATGCCCCCAACGGCGGGTGAAGGGATTGGTATCGATCGCTTAGCGATGCTGTTTACCAATGCGCCGTCAATACGCGATGTGATTTTGTTTCCGCATTTGAGGACAGAATAGCTTTTTTTAAAAGAATTAGCTTGCTTTATCACCAAATTCATAATTATCTACCAATTCGTTGTCAACTTCAGCATAGCATAATGTCGCGTTTTACGCCCCATCCAAATATTTTTCTGCATCGAGTGCTGCCATGCAACCGAAGCCTGCTGAAGTGACGGCTTGTCGGTAGACGTGGTCAGTTACATCGCCACAGGCGAAGACGCCATCGATGTTGGTCGCTGTGACCATGCCCTCGAGACCTGAACGGATGCTCAAATAACCGTTTCGCATGTCGAGTTGGTCGTTAAAAATCTCTGTATTGGGTGTATGACCAATAGCAATAAATACGCCATCGAAAGAAAGCGTTTGTATCGCGTTGGACTGAACGTTTTTAATGCGAACACCGGTGACTTTTGTGTCTCCCAATATTTCTTCTAGTGTGTGATCCCAAATGATCTGGATATTACCGTTTTGTGCTTTCTCAAGTAATTTTTGTTGAAGAATTTTTTCACCGCGAAGTGCGTTGCGACGATGAATCAGTGTGACATGTGCTGCAATATTTGAAAGATACAGTGCCTCTTCAATTGCAGTGTTACCACCACCAATGACGCATACTTGTTTGTTACGGTAGAAAAAGCCATCGCATGTTGCACAAGCCGAGACGCCTCGACCTTGGTAGGCGGCTTCTGAAGGCAAGCCAAGGTAACGAGCACTTGCTCCGGTGGCAATGATCAACGCATCACACGTGTAGTGCTCCGAATCTCCTGTTAACGTAAACGGTTTTTGTGTTAAGTCTACTTTGACGATGTGATCAAAAATAATTTTTGTTTGAAAGCGCTCCGCATGTTTTTGCATTCTATCCATCAGTGCCGGCCCTTGTAAACCTTCGACGTCTCCTGGCCAATTGTCTACGTCAGTCGTTGTTGTCAATTGCCCGCCGGATTGCATCCCTGTAATGACAACAGGGTTTAAATTTGCGCGAGCGGAGTAGATGGCGGCGGTATATCCTGCAGGACCGGAACCAAGAATGATCAAACGGTAGTGATTGTTTATATCCATCTTCTCTGTCTTCCTTCTGATTTATGATAAGATACGAAATAGTATGACAAAATGAGATTGATTAAAATAGCTATGGGAAAACGAGGGACGAAACACGTGTCTAATCATGTGCCAGCAAGACTATCACCTTTTGTGCTAAAGCGAATGAGCGAGGGCGCTTTTATCCTGATCGTGTCGTTTGCTTTTTTTATGTTATTGTCATTGATGACGTATCAATCTAGTGACCCGGGTTGGTTTGCGCATGCCGCACGTCATCCTATTGCAAATGCGGGTGGACCTGTTGGTGCTTACTTATCAGACAGCTTATATTGGCTGTTTGGTTATTTTTCATATGTATTACCGTTGGGCATCGCCTATCTTGCGTGGGTGGTGCTGCATGATAAGCGTGCATTAAAGCCCATTGATAAGCCCATGCTTTCTTTAAAAATTACGGGGCTGACGCTGATGGTTTTGAGCGGTTGTGGTCTTTTGATGCTGTTGATGAATGTGAACTATTCCTTAATGCATGGGCCTGGTGGGATTGTTGGAGAATCCATTGCGCACACAGGGTTTAAAATGATTCATCTTGAAGGGACTTTGTTGCTTTGTACCGCCAGCTTTTTGGTCGGTGTGACGTGGCTAACCGGATTGTCTTGGCTTTATGTCACGGAGCGTTTGGGTCAGTGGACATTTATGGTGTCGCATCATGTTGGTCTTGCGTTTGTAGCGGCGTTGAAAAATATTCGTTCATTGTTGCAGCCAAAGCCACGTCAAGTCATCAACGAAAGAGTCGACATACCTAGGTTGATGGCAAAGTCGCTGATTTTAGCGCCAAGGAAAGCGGAGTCCCCTCCTGGAAAATCGAAAGTGCCTTTGTTAAGTACAAACATTATGGTACCACCTGCGCGCGTTGATAAAACGACGCTATCTGTGCCAGTGACCGATGGCCTGCCGCCGTTAAGTTTACTGGAAAAACATCAAGCCAATCAGTCTTTAGGAGGGTATGCACCAGCGGAGTTAGAGCAGCTTTCACGCGATCTAGAGCAGCATTTACTTGATTTTAGTGTGCAAGCCGACGTGGTTGCGGTACATCCAGGGCCTGTGATTACGCGCTTTGAGTTACAACTGGCTGCCGGTGTGAAGGCAAGTCGTTTAACGGCCTTATCTAAAGATCTTGCGCGCTCTTTGTCGGTGAACAGTGTGCGGGTAGTGGAAATTATCCCCGGAAAAACTGTTGTCGGTCTTGAGGTACCTAATCCGCAGCGTGCGACAGTTGCGTTGTCGGAAGTATTTTCTGCAGATGTTTATCAACACGCCCATTCGCCTTTGACATTAGCGTTAGGTGTAGATATTGCTGGTCATCCTATGGTCGTTGATTTAGCGAAGATGCCGCATTTATTGGTTGCGGGGACAACAGGCTCTGGAAAATCTGTGGGTATTAATGCCATGATTTTAAGTTTGTTATTTAGATCAACACCAGAGCAAGTTCGATTAATTTTAGTCGATCCTAAAATGTTGGAGCTATCGGTTTATGACGGCATTCCGCATCTTCTTACGCCGGTGGTCACTGATATGAAGGAGGCTGCCAGCGCGCTGCGTTGGTGTGTTGAGGAGATGGAGCGACGTTATCGATTGATGGCAGCACTGGGTGTACGCCATATGCTGGGCTACAACACATTAGTTGCCGAATCAAAAGCTAAAAATGAGCCATTAACCGATCCACTTTGGAAGCCTATTGAGGGTCAAACGCCGCCTATTCTTGGGACGTTGCCTTATGTTGTCGTTGTGATTGATGAACTAGCGGATATGATGATGGTTGTAGGGAAAAAAGTTGAACAGTTGATTGCACGTATCGCTCAAAAAGCACGAGCTTCGGGGATACATTTGATTTTGGCAACACAACGACCTTCAGTAGATGTGCTCACGGGATTAATTAAATCCAATATTCCGACGCGCATTTCTTTTCAAGTTTCGTCAAGAATTGATTCAAGGACCATATTAGATCAACAAGGTGCTGAGCAATTGTTAGGGCACGGAGATATGCTCTTTTTAGCACCAGGAACGGGAACACCATTGCGTGTACACGGTGCTTTTGTTGATGACAAAGAAGTACATCGTGTCGCCAATGATTGGCGTGCTCGGGGTACACCGCACTACATTGAGGAAATTACACAACATCTCATGGATGCTCAAGAAGGTGGTGGATATGGTGATGATGTTGAGCAAACGGATGCACTGTATGATGAGGCCGTTGAATTTGTTATCCAGACACGTAAAGCAAGTACTTCTTCGGTACAGAGACGTTTTAAAATTGGTTATAATCGTGCTGCACGTTTAGTGGAAGAAATGGAGCGTGCTGGTGTCATTGGGCCATTGGAGGGTGGATTTAGAGATGTATTGGTGAGTCAAATACCTCATGATGAATAGCGGAGTTGGGTTTGAATAAATTAATAGGTTTGGTGATGTGTCTTATGATATCTACGCTGCTTTGGGCGGATGATAGTCATACTTTTGAAACGCAGTTTAATGCGATTCGAACGATGAAAGCCAAATTCAAGCAAATTGTTTTTTCTAAAGGACAAGCAAAAAATACGTCGTCTGGCACCATGGCTTTACGTCGGCCTGGGCAGTTTCGCTGGGAAACCAAAGAGCCTATGTCACAAGTGGTTATAGCAGACGGTGAGCATCTTTGGGTCTATGATGTGTTGCTTGAGCAAGTGACCGTACAAAAG
>JAHFRX010000068.1 GCA_023266075.1 Legionellaceae bacterium
TGAGTGACGTGTGGTCTTCTGTTTTGGGTGTGCGTGCGATTAGTGTTCGGGATGATTTTTTTAGATTGGGAGGAGATTCGATACAGAGTATTCAAGTCTCAGCGCGTTTAGAAAAGTTAGGTGTACGATGTACTGTTCAAGATATTTTCACACATCGCAGTATTGAGCGCTTGGTTGAGGTGTTAGGAGAGACACAGGTTATTCGTTCTGAGCAAGGCGTATTGAGCGGTTCGTTTGGATTGTTACCGATTCAGCGATGGTTTTTTAAGAAGTTATTACGCAAGCCAAATCATTGGAATCAATCTTTTTTAGTTCGCGTACCAGAATTATCAGTAGAGCGCTTGCGTGCATTACTTCCGCAGTTGGTATTACACCATGACATGTTGCGTACGCAATTTAAAGGAGAGACAGAGCAGCGTTATGAGGCCTTGTCTTCTCTGGCATGGTTTGAGGCGGACGTGTCGTCTTTAGAGGAAAAATCCTTCACGTGTTGGAAGAGTGACTTTGATATTGAGCATGGTCCTTTGTGGCGGATAGGGTACATCAGTGGATATGCCGATGGCAGTGCACGTCTTTATTTGGCATTTCATCATTTGATAGTTGATGCGGTTTCGTGGCGAATTTTAATTGATGATATTGCGGATTTATATGCCGGGAAATCGTTAGGACAGAAGAGTAGCAGTTATCGCCAGTGGCAGGAGGCGTTGCAAGACTATCCGCATCGTTATCCCGAAGAATTAAGTTACTGGGCGTCGCGTTTTGGAGCGGCAGAAGAAACATCTGTGACGTTGTCTGTAATACAGTATCAAACGAGTATACGCTTTAGTCAGGTAATGACGCGTGGTTTATTAGAAGAGAGTCATGATGCTTATCACACAGAAGTGAATGACTTATTGTTGACGGCGTTAGCATATACGCTAAGCGATTGGTTGGGCGGCTTATCGCATACCATCACTTTAGAGGGGCATGGTCGAGAGTTGATTGATGAGCGTTTGGATGTTTCTCGGACGGTGGGTTGGTTTACAAGCATATATCCTGTCCGCCTTGAGGTGCAAAATGAAATCGGTGAAACGATACAATTGATAAAAGAAATGTTGCGAGAGATTCCACGTAAAGGTGTGGGTTATAGTGCTTTTTGTTGTTATTCGGATTTAGAGTGGTATTTACCTTCATTTTTGTTCAATTATTTAGGTCAGTTTGATAGTTTAACGGGTTATTGGCAAGTTGCTGATGAGTCCTCTGGGCAAGAGATGGATGTGTTGAATCAAGAGGAACATTATTTGAATATGAATGGTTTAGTCATGGATGGAGAGCTTCAGTTTCGGATATCGACCCATGTGTCACAAGACGCTTGTGACACGGTAGGGCAATTATTTTCTGAATATTTAGAGGCTGTAATTTTGCATTGTAAAAATCAGACAAAATCACTGTATACACCGAGCGATTTCTCAAGTGTCAAATTAAGTCGCGAGCTGTTGGCAGGTCTGCAAGAAATGGAGTTTGAATGATAGAAGCGATATACCCTGCAAGTAGCTTACAAGAGGGTTTTATTTATCATGCATTAAGTCAACCCGACGATGATGCATATTGTGTTCAATTACAAATAGAGTATGCCTTAGCGTTG
Source organism: Legionellaceae bacterium (assembly GCA_023266075.1). Lineage (GTDB taxonomy): Bacteria > Pseudomonadota > Gammaproteobacteria > Legionellales > Legionellaceae > JAGVJT01. The sequence continues at coordinate 1,625 of JAHFRX010000068.1, forward strand.
GATGTGGAGCGCTATACAGAAGCTTGGCGTTTATCGATAGCGCATTATCCTTCTTTGCGAACGTCGTTTAACTGGTCTGAAGTACCGATACAAATTATCCATCAAACGGGGAATTTGACGGTTCATTATCATGATCTCAGAGATGTCTCTCTGCAGGTGCCGGCCATTTTAGCGCTTCAAGAAGCCGATCGACGTGTACGTTTTGATTTACAAAAGCCGACATTGTTGCGTTTACATGTGATTCGTCGAGGCGAGTCATCGTATACTGTATTACAAACAACACACCATAGTATTTTAGATGGTTGGAGTGGTCCAATACTGTTACGTCAAGTGGATAAATATTATCAGTTATTAAAGCAAGGTCAGTCGGTCAACGTTGTGCCAGATAGTGCTTATCTTCGAGCGCAAGCGTATATTTCTTCCCACAAAGAAGCGGCGCAACACTATTGGGAAAAGAGACTGGTTAATGTTCGGTATGCGAATGATTTAAGTGCGTTACTCAGTGTGCCAGTTCATCTAGATGATGTACGTGTGGTCACACAGCCGATGCAGCAAAGTGGGTGTATCGAGGGAGCATCGTACCACGCGTTAAAGACATTCTGTATGGAAGAAGGTATTACACTCAATACGTTAAGCCAGTTTGTATGGCATAAGCTCATCCAAGTCTATACACAAGATCATCAAACGATTGTGGGGACAACGATATCAGGTCGTGCTTTGCCGATTTTTGGGATAGAGGAAAGTGTTGGTCTTTATATCAATACGTTGCCATTGGTGGTGAACTGGGATGCGTCCACGAGCATTCTAGAGCAACTGCGTGAAATAGAGTCATGTGTTTTAGGTTTAAATGAACATAGTTTTGTGAGTTTAGCGAGTTTGCAGCGTGAAGGGCGACGTTTATTTCATAGTTTATTTGTGTTTGAGAATTATCCGATATCCTCTTTAAAGGATGGACAAATTCAAACGCGCGAGTCGTTTGAGAAAGTCGATTATTCTTTGGGTCTGTTGTTGCACGAGCATAAAGAAACGTTACATTTTACACTTTCTTATGATGGGATATATTTGACAGAAGCGAAGGCCGCGCAGTTATTAACACAGATAGGCTTAATATTTGATCAAATACCGAAGCGGCGTCATCAGGCTCATCATGCATTGACGTTGCTGATGCCTCAAGAGTATCAACGCATTATTTATGATTGGAACGCGACAACGTGTGATTATCCCAAAGATAAGACATTGCATCAATTGTTTGAAGCGCAAGTATTGCGTGCGCCCAATGATGTTGCGGTAGTATATGAAGGTGAGACGCTGACGTATCAGGCGATGAATGAAGCATCAAATCAACTCGCGCATTATCTTCGTAAACAGTCTGGTGGCGAACTTCCAGCGGACACGTTGATTGCTTTATGCGTGGAGCGTTCTTTGGAGATGTTGATAGGTATTTGGGGGATATTAAAAGCGGGAGGCGCTTATGTGCCGATTGACCCCAACTATCCAGCGTCACGTATTCAATTTCTGCTTGAAGATGCTGAAACGACCTTGTTATTGACGCAATCGCATTTGATGTTTGAGTGTACTATTCAGCGGATTGACTTAGATAAGAAACCCTATCTAAATGAAGCGAAAACTAATCCAGCGCACGTGAATCAAGCGATGGATTTAGCGTATGTTATTTACACGTCTGGGACAACTGGGCAGCCGAAAGGCGTGATGATTGAGCATCACAGTGTGTGTAATTTGGTGATGAATCAAAACGCGTCGTTCAATATCAATCCGCAAGATCGTGTGTTGTTATATGCTGAGTTATGTTTTGATGCTTCTGTGTCAGAAATTTTCTGTACACTCACCATAGGGGCGACATTATTTGTGATCCCGAGGGATGTACGATCAGATGTTCATCGCTTGAGCCATTATCTTGAGCACTATCAAATTACGGTGGCAACCTTACCGCCCGTGATATTAACAAATTTTGTTCAATGTGAGTTACCTTATTTGAAGACACTCGTTGTTGCTGGCGATACCTGCACGCCGAAGACGATGGATGATTGGTGTGATTCTCGCGCTTTGATGAATGCGTATGGCCCTACAGAGGGTGCTGTTTGTACGACATTACATCAATATCAGCGAGGTGATTTGAATACGATTATTGGTCGAGGATTGAGTAATATTAAGCTTTATGTTCTCGATCAATATCAAGCTCCGGTTCCCATTGGTGTTGTGGGTGAATTATATATTGGCGGTGTGAATCTTGCGCGAGGTTATTTAAATCGAGCCGAGTTAACAGCAGCAAGTTTTATTCCTAATCCCTTTGAGCCTCATCAGCGATTATATAAAACGGGTGATTTAGTTCGATGGTTATCTAATGGTGATTTAGCGTACATGGGGCGTGGCGACTTTCAACTTAAGATACGAGGATTTAGGATTGAGTTGAGTGAAATAGAGCACTGTTTACTCAAGCATCCCAAAGTTAAGCAAGCCGTGTTGCTTACGCGTAGCACAAATGATGATCTTCAGTTATTTACCTACTATATTGGCGATGTTTCTGCATCTTTATTACGTCATTATTTGGAAGAACAGTTACCGAATTATATGGTGCCTCATGTATTTGTTGCAGTAGATAGCTTTCCATTGACATCAAATGGCAAATTAGATCGCGATGCTTTGTTTCTATTGAAAATAGAGACAGATAAGGCTCATCGTCCTCCTCGTGACGAGCTAGAAACACGGTTGTGTAAAATCTGGATGGATACATTACACGTACCTGTCGTTGGTATTGATGATGATTTCTTTTACTTAGGTGGTCATTCAATTTTAGCGATACATGCAGCGCATCGTATGAGTATTGTGATGCGATGTCAGGTGCTGGTCAGCGATGTATTTAAATTTAGAACGATTGCACGGTTACGAGAGAATTTAAATGTGGTGCTGCTCAATATTACACGCGTACCAGAAAACACAGCGCCACTCTCATTTGCGCAAGAGCGTTTATGGTTTATTGAATCTTATGAAGAAGGGAGTGATGCATACCATATTCCACTTGTATTTAAACTCGATAAGCATATTCATACTGAACGACTAAAACAAGCCTTGCAATTAGTGGTTGAGCGACATGAGATATTAAGGACGATTTTTGTACAAAATGAAGCGGGTGTTTATCAGCAGCAGGTACAACATAATGCGCTGAGTATACAAACGTTAACATGGGATGAGATGGCACTTGATGTGGTGATAAAACGATTGGTTCACACGCCTTTTGATTTAACACAAGAATATCCATTACGAGCGCATTTTATAAAAAGTGCAACGCAGGAAGCAGAGTATCTTGTGTTGATGCTTCATCATGTGGCGTTTGATGGTTGGTCTCATACATTATTGATGCGCGACTTAAAGCAATGCTATGAAGGAGGAGTCCACCAATTACCGATATTACCTATTCAATATAAAGATTTTTCAGTATGGCAACGTCAAGATTTAAGTCATCGATTTGAGACGCTTATCACGTATTGGCAGTCTAAATTAAAAAATGTTGAACCGATGGAGATGCCCACAGATTATCCGCGTTCATTGCAAATGGATTATCGTGGGGACAGCATGATTTTCCAATTACCGCCTGATTTATCTGAGCAGTTATTTTCGTTAGCGCAATCACAAGGCGTCACACTCTACACGATATTGCTCACAGGATTAGCGATAGTTACCTCTCGGTATACAGGGAAAAATGATGTGATGATTGGCACGCCAGTGGCAAATCGGCAACATGCAGACCTTGCCGAATTAATCGGATTTTTTATAAATAGTTTGGTACTGAGAATTCAATTGCAACCGGATGAGAATGTATTTGAGTGTATTTCAAAGATCCAGACGGAGCTATTAGAGGCGCATTTACACCAAGATTTACCATTTGAAAAACTTGTAGATAGCCTGCATCTTGAGCGTGATACATCTCGACACCCTTTATTCCAAGTGATGTTTAGTGTGGATTACTTAGAAAACGCATCTCAGCAGTTATTGGATGGGTTGACACCCATAGCACCAAATTATCAAGTATCGAAGTTTGATTGGACCGTCAGAATGCAGGTGAAAAAGACATGTATTCATGGCGTGATTGAGTATGCTACATCATTGTTTAGAGCTGAGACCATAGCGAGCTTTGCAAAACATTATCAATCTATCTTATCTGAAATGGTATACAAGTCGACACAATCGAGTGATTCGTATCAACTATTAACACCTCAGGAATATCAGCAAGTTGTTTATGATTGGAACGCGACAGCAGAAGATTACTCCAAAAATAAGACATTGCATGAGTTGTTTGCAGAGCAAGCTTCACGTACACCACATCGCGTCGCGGTGGTGTACGACAATGAAACACTGACTTACCAAGCACTGAACGAAGCATCGAATCAATTGGCGCATTATCTTCGTAAACAGTATGGCGGAGAGCTTAAAGAAGATACGCTGATTGCGGTATGTGTTGAGCGCTCATTAGACATGCTGATTGGAATTTTAGGAATATTAAAAGCCGGCGGTGCTTATGTACCGCTTGATCCCAATTATCCTGCATCACGCATTGAATTTATGCTGAAGGATATGCAAACACGGTTGTTATTAGCGCAATCTCACCTACACATTGATGCTGATATTTTGCGTATTGATTTAGATTTACGTCCCTATGAAAATGAGTCGTCACTAACACCCGCGAATATAAGTCAAGCGAAGGACTTGGCCTATGTCATTTATACTTCTGGCACAACAGGGCAACCGAAAGGCGTGATGCAGCCTCATGAGAATGTAGTGCGATTATTCACGGCAACAGAGGATTTTTTCCATTTTAATACAGAAGATGTTTGGACGTTATATCATGCGTATGTATTTGATTTTTCAGTCTGGGAGATGTGGGGTGCGTGGTTATATGGTGGAAGCTTAATCGTTGCTTCACACGATGACGTGAGAGATATGAATCAATTTTATGCTCTGTGTGTTAAACATCAAGTCAGTATTTTAAATTTTACACCGACAGCATTTAGGGTGTTTTCTGATACCGAAGAGATGATGAAAGAGAAATTGTGCGCACTCAGATTTATCATTTTTGGTGGTGAAGCATTGGCTTATTGTCATATTGCGTCTTGGCAAAACCGTTATATGGGATTGTTGCCGAAGTTAGTCAATATGTATGGTATTACAGAGACAACAGTTCATGTCACATCTAATGAAATTTCCTTTGAAAAATCAACACCGAGCATGGGGTATAGAATTGCAGATATGAAGACGTATGTGCTCAATGAGGCAGGACAACCCGTACCGATAGGTGTCGTGGGGGAGTTATATATCGGTGGAGCGGGGTTGGCGCGAGGGTATTTAAATCGTCCTGAGCTAACAGCCGAACGGTTTGTTGAAAATCGATTTGCGACGCCTTGCGATAAAGTACAAGGTCATACAAGGCTGTATAAAACTGGAGATTTGGTAAAATGGTTACCCACTGGAGAATTAGCGTATATTGGTCGTAATGATTTTCAAGTGAAAATACGTGGGTTTCGGATAGAGTTAGGTGAGATAGAGCAAGCCTTGTCGACGCATGAAGCCGTTGCTCAATGTGTGGTTATACCCCATGCGCGAGTTGATGGCAGTTATTATTTGGTGGCGTATTATGTGCGCTCATCAAGCGTGACTGACGATGAGCTTCGCTTTTATTTAAGTGAACGTTTATCTGAATATATGTTACCCAGTATGTTGATGTGTATGACGTGCATGCCTTTAACCATCAATGGAAAATTAGATCGCTCAGCATTACCAGAGCCTCATGTTCAACGCATTAAAGAACGAATCGTGCCTCGTACACCTTTAGAGCAGCAAATGAGTGATGTTTGGTCGTCTGTTCTAGAGGTGCAAGATATTGGAGTGACAGACGATTTTTTTAGGTTAGGGGGCGATTCAATACGCAGTATTCAAGTGTCAGCACGGCTACAAAAGCTTGGCATGTCTTGCACAGTTCGAGATATTTTCACCTATCGAACTATCGCGCAGCTGAGTCATGTGGTGAGTGAGAAAAAGCGTACAAAAGCAGAAGATACTCCTGA
>JAHFRX010000069.1 GCA_023266075.1 Legionellaceae bacterium
TTTATAAAGGCGAGCGATTTATTAAACCACTGAATGCGATGGTTTGGCGTGTCGCTGTTGTGGGCGATAAACATTGTTTGCGTGCGTTGGTTGATACTGCACAGGAGCATGTCATTTTGGATGAAATGGTGATGAAAGCATCTCTCAAAAAGGAGATCTCGCATGAAATTTTCTCATCATTTTATTGTGACGCGCTTAAAGGAGGTTGTCGGTTTTCAAAAATGGTAGAGCCATCATTGTGGTACGGATCATTGACACAACAAGGTGCTTTTGAAGAGGCGTCATATTATTTAAAACAATTTTATCAAGATACGACAGCGACGTTTGGTTTGACTGAAATCATGCTCTCTACGTATCAATCTGTTGTATCAACACCTGAAGGTGTTGATTTAACGGCCTCTCCATTTGATTTATATCAAGACAAAATTTCTTCAAAAGAAACGTATACCTATAGCCAGTCACTGGGTCAGGCGCTTAGAAAATCGGGGGTGTGTGCGGCTTTGTATTATTCTGCGCGAACGACTGCATTGACAAAAAACATTGTTGTTTTTTCAGAGGCAGCGTGGAGTGGTGAGCATGAGCAATATGTTTTTAATCAACAATTTTGGAGTTGTATCGGAGGTGTTGCGTGCGTAGAAGTAAAATGTTTGGGTTTTTGAAAAAGCACGATATACGGCGTGACATCACATTAACGCTTCTCGTAAAGTTATGTTTACTCGTAACACTTTGGTACGTGTGTTTTAGTGGCCCACGCCACCAACATGATATTTATCAATTATTATTTGACTCGAGTCCCTCCTCAACTTATCTTGTAACACAATAGTTTTTCATTTATTTTTTGGGAATAACACTATGATACCTGCTCATGAGGTTGTCGATTTATCGCGATTACAATTCGCACTGACCGCGCTCTATCACTTTTTATTTGTACCGTTAACGCTAGGCCTTTCTGTTTTACTCGCGATTATGGAAACCACGTATGTGATGACTGGGCAAGCTATTTGGCAAAAGATGGTGAAATATTGGGGGACATTATTTGGTATTAATTTTGTTTTGGGCGTTGCAACAGGATTAACAATGGAGTTTCAGTTTGGAACGAACTGGGCTTACTACTCCCATTATATTGGGGATATTTTCGGTGCGCCGCTTGCAATAGAGGGGTTGATGGCTTTCTTTTTAGAGGCAACGTTTGTCGGGCTATTCTTTTTTGGTTGGCATAAATTAACACCGATGAAGCATTTGTGTTGTACGTGGTTGCTGGCTTTAGGAACAAATTTCTCTGCACTTTGGATACTCATTGCCAATGGCTGGATGCAAAATCCTGTGGGTGCGGTTTTTAATTATCATACGATGCGCATGGAAGTTGAAAATTTTTCAGAGGTTATTTTTAATCCTGTGGCGCAGGCTAAATTTGTACATACAATCAGCGCAGGTTATGTCACAGGCTCGGTGTTTGTGTTAGCAGTGAGTGCTTATTTTTTGCTTCGACACCGTAATAAAGCATTTGCTTTACGTTCTATGAGTGTTGCTGTTGCTTTTGGTTTGGCGTCATCGTTATCAGTTGCTGTGTTGGGTGATGAGAGTGGCTATTTGGCAAATCAAGATCAAAAGATGAAAATTGCAGCACTGGAGGGGATGTGGCATACAGAAAAAGCGCCGGCTAGTTTGACGTTATTCGGTCTTCCAAATGAAAAAACTGAAACCACCGATTATGCGATTAAATTACCTTTCCTTTTGGGTTTAATTGCGACACGAAGTATTAATGAGCCATTGTTGGGGATGAATGATTTGATTCTCCAGGGGAAAGAAAAAATACGAGAAGGTATTCTTGCCTATGCAGCATTGGATAAATTGCGTCAAAAACCGCATAATAAACGCGCACAAGCTGAATTTTCAGCGCATCAAGACGCACTAGGGTATGGATTATTGTTGAAACGTTATACAGAGAAAGTAGTGGATGCAACAGAAGCGCAAATCGAGAAAGCAGCGCATGATTTGAAACCGAAAGTAACGCCGCTGTTTTTTTCTTTTCGGGTGATGGTTGCCTGTGGATTTTGGTTTATTGCTTTATTCGTCATTGGATTTTATTTAAACATCAAGCAACGCCTCTACCATGCGCGTTGGTATTTGAAATGGGCACTAATATCACTACCGTTACCGTGGCTTGCTGCGGAGTTTGGGTGGGTGGTTGCAGAGTACGGTAGGCAGCCTTGGGTTGTTCAAGGAATTTTGCCAACGTTTATGGGTAGTTCATCTGTCAGTGTGACGCAGTTGATGACGTCACTAGCGGGATTTGTTATTTTTTATACGGTACTTGCGATAATCGAAATCTATCTCATGGTGAAATATATTCGCTTAGGGCCTGAAGGTGTGCTTGAGCATACTGCAGCCTAGACCGTTAAATTGGAGTGTCATATGTTTTTAGATTATGAAACATTACGTGTGATTTGGTGGGTATTACTCGGCGTTTTATTGATAGGCTTTGCAGTGATGGATGGCTTTGATTTAGGTGCGGCGATGTGGTTACCGTGGCTTGGAAAAACTGATGATGAGCGGCGAATGATGATTGCGAGTATCGCGCCGACATGGGAGGGGAACCAAGTATGGTTTATCCTGGGTGGGGGAGCAATTTTTGCCGCTTGGCCTACGTTATACGCGCTGTCTTTTTCTGGATTTTATACAGCGATGTTAGTGATTTTGTTGGCGCTTATCATTAGACCCGTTGGTTTTAAATATCGCTCCAAATTATCAGGGCATGCTTGGCGTAGCACGTGGGACATACTGTTATGTATCAGCGGGTTTGTGCCGGCACTCATCTTTGGTGTTGCGATAGGGAATACGCTCGAAGGCGTGCCATTTCACTTTGATGATGATTTGCGTGCATTTTACACCGGTAGTTTTCTCATGCTGCTGAATCCTTTTGCGCTACTTTGTGGTGTATTATCTGTATTGATGTTGGCGATGCATGGTGCTTTTTTCCTGCGTGTTAAATTATTGGGGAAACTCTATGAGCGTGCGACAGTGGCAGCACAATACACAGCAGTTCTTGTCGCCTGTGTCGTGCTTTTGGGTGGTGTATGGTTTTACGAGGGGATTGACGGATTTGTGCTGACCTCGGGTGCATTGCACGATGGCCCTTCAAATCCTTTGTATAAAACGGTAGTGAAAGAAGCGCACGCTTGGTTTACCAATTATGAGAAATATCCAATGCTATGGCTTTTCCCTGGATTGAGTGCGTTTGCGCCATTTTTAGCGATTATTTTTAAAAAATGGGCGAAGTTTGCTTTTGTATGGAGTGCAGTGAGTGTTGCTTCAATTATTGCAATGGTTGGCGTGAGTATGTTTCCGTTTATTTTGCCATCATCAACACATCCCAGCCAAAGTTTGTTGGTGTGGGATAGTTCATCGAGTCAGTTGACGTTGTTGATGATGTTAGGTGCGACGTTACTTTTTTTGCCCATTATTTTAATGTATACCGCATGGGTATACCGTGTATTACGCGGAAAAATCACAGAAAAACGATTGATAGAAACCGAAGAAATGGGTTATTAGGAGGTTAGTATGTGGTATTTTGCATGGATTTTGGGAACAGCATTAGCATGCACGCTTGCTGTGATGAATGCGGTGTGGTTTGAACTTCGTGACGCATAATCACGCAAAACCTGCACATATACGTCAAGAGCGGGCGTTGAAAGGTGCATTTTTACTGACATTGATATTTTGTTTTGTCGAGCTTTTTGGTGGCGTGTTGACCAAGAGCTTGGCATTGATTTCAGATGCGGCACATATGTTTACCGATGTGACGGCATTAGCGATTTCGTATGCTGCGATTAAAATTAGCCAAAAAAAAGCCGATCACCTGAGAACTTTTGGTTATTATCGATTTGAAATACTCGCAGCAGTAGTGAATGCCATTTTACTTTTTGGAGTTGCGTTTTATATTGCTTTCGAAGCTTATCGACGTATGAGTGCGCCGGCGCATATTCAATCAACGATGATGCTTGTCATTGCTTTTTTGGGGCTTATTGTAAATCTGTTATCGATGCGCTTATTACACAGAGAGCAGCATGATAGTATGAATCTTAAAAGTGCTTATCTTGAGGTTTGGAGTGATGCGCTAGGCTCTATTGGCGTGATAATTAGTGCACTGCTGATCCAATGGTTACAATGGTATTGGGCGGATTCTCTCATAGCGATACTGATCGCAGTTTGGATTTTACCACGCACGTGGAACTTATTAAAAGCGAGTATTCATATTTTGCTTGAGGGTGTGCCTGAGCGTATTGATTTGCATCAATTGCAGCAAGCACTTTTACAGACTGAAGGCGTTATTGAGATACATGAGTTGCATGTCTGGGCGATTAATCATGATAAAATCAGTCTAACAGCGCATGTGGTAATAGAGAAAGCGTATAACGCCGAACAGATGATAGCATTATTAAATGAGATGTTATTTAAAGAGTACGCTATTTTGCATACGACATTGCAGTTAGAATATCTACATTGTGAGCAATCTTTGAAATGTCATTTTAATGAGGGACGATGATGAGGGGCGTCGACGGCAGATTCTTTTCTTGGCACCTCTTGTTCTGATGCCTTGATGGCCTGTAGTTTTGTTTTGCTCTCTTGTGTTTTAGGACCTGTTGTTGCTTGCTCTTGTGATGTTAAAGACAAATCAATACCTTCGGTAATTCGTGGATAATAGGTACTAGCGATTTGAATAAGATTCTTAAGGCCACTGTCTTTTTCTACCCATGCTGCTGGATCTTTCATTGATTCATGCAATTTTTTTAGGTGTTCTTCAGTAGGTATTGCGAGGAAATTTGCAAGTGCTATACGCCTTTTCATATTGTCGCCAGAACCGAATAATGCGCTGAAAAGTCTTGTATCTAGACGTTTGCAGTCGTCAATAATGGTTTGAATTCCAGGTAAAATTTGGGGAGGTGCTAATTCTACAAGGATGCAATGATCGCGAACTTGTTTTACTTCCTCCACTTGAAGTTCTAATTGTCTGATTTGTGCATCAAGAACATCTATTTCTTTTAATTGCGACGCAGTGTCTCTACGCGCAGTTTCGAGTGATGCCATGTCGGTGGCGGAAATGGATTTAATCGGTTCAATGAGGTCATTTATATGCGTATATGACTCGCGTGCGTTTTGAATTTTACTTAAGATGTTTTCAAAAACATGCGGATATTTTTGACGATGCTGCATCAGTGCTTTTTCGAGGTTATCGAATGCACGAGGAGGATTTTCTAAGCTTTCCGCTTCAAATGTCTTAAATAGGTTATTAAATATATCCCAATTTTCATCATCGATCAATTCACAGCTGCGTATAGCATTATCAATCTCTAGCGTCTTATTTCTTTCATCAATCATGCAGTTTAAAACGACGGCCGCTTCTTTAGAACTCTCTTGAGATAAAATTTTTGCTTGCGATAGAATGGGCTCAAGTGAATTAATTTCTGAGAGAATACTTTTTTGAGTTTCTTTATCTAAGTGCGCATAAAGTTTTTTAATTTTGTCCAATGTTATGGATTCATTGGGGACTTGGATGCCAAATTCTCTAAAAATATTTTTGATGTCTTTTCGACAAATATCATAGTTAAGGTTGAAAGTTTTTTTATCACGACTTAAAATTTCTTTTGCTTTAATTTCTTCTTCCTCAGGAAGATTAGAAAGGATAAAAGCTATTTTTGATTTGAGGTAAGCAACGACCCCTTTAGCGTGAGGGAGGAGTGTAGCATCATCGTCTTTTTCGTGTAGCCTTGCGAGAAGAAGCAAATCTTGGCATTTCTCAAGTGATCGCGTATTTTCTTGTGCGGCAATTCGTGTTTCGAGTAGCTGAGGACTATCTTGTTGTATGTTTGCTTGGCGTGTTTTTCTTTTTGCTTCTAGTGCTGAAATATCTTCGACGAGTGAGATGATTTGCGGTTCAAAGTGCTGATTTAGTTTTTCTGTGCTTATTTTAACCAGCGGTACGCTAGGAATATCAGTGTAGAGCACTTGAGCCTCTTTCAGTAATGCCACAAGTGGTTGATCACGAATATAGTCAGGATTATTTTGCATGACGCTTTTGAGGTTTAGCAAATTTTCCTGTGTGGGATGTTTTAAAAATGCTTTTAAACCCATCCTGACATTAGAAGCTTCCGTAGATGTAAAAAGCGTATAACAGCGCTCGATGAGGCGTTTTATAATCTTCTCTTCGTTATCTGATAAGTCTTTTTGAGTCATCATCCCATCAAATACTGCCATGGCATTATCTTCAAATATACTTAAATCAGCATTCATAGGGATACGATATTGTTTTGCGAGTTCTACAAGTGATGCTGTATTTTTGTGTTGCTCTTTAATCAGTTCTGCTTTCTCTCTTTTGATATCATCTTGATCAGATAAAATTTCATTTTTATGAATCTGTGCAGTTGCAACGATTAGTCGCATGGACTGTATACCACTGGTAACGCTATTTTGTTGTTTTTCTAATAATGCTTCTATTTTCTCAAGTGCCGTTTGGCCACCAAAGAAATGTCTAATCGTTTTGTTGATGGTCTGTAGAAAACGACCTAATGCTGTTTTAGGAACTAGATCATTATGGTTAGATTTAATTGTATTAAAGCGATCTATTCTTTCGCTGAGATCTTTCGTTAACTTATTAAAAACTTTCTCTAAATCCCCTTGAAGGAGTATATAAATATCATTTACTGTTTTTGATGCTATTCTCTTTTCCTCATATGTCTCTATGATCTCATCGACGGTCGGTAATGCAGGAAGTTCTGGTGGAGTGATTAGCGCTTTAAATCCGCGATTAAAAAATAAATATGCATCATTCTGATCTTCAATTGTTTCTTCGATAGCAGCAAGTTTCTGGGTGATGTCATTACTGCTTGAAATGAGCGATCTAAATTTCTCTTTATCTTCTTGAATGAAGCTACTGGTGATTTCATCGCGTTGTTGTTTGAGTTTTAACGAGGATTGAATATAACCGTCATCAGTTGTTGTGGGACTTGATGTTTCTCTGGGTTGGTACTCATCGACCACGGTTGATCGATCGTCAGAAGACTCTTCTCTTCCAACAGATAGCTCATCTGGTGCCGGTTTTATGTCATTTTGTAAATCAATATTCGATTTTATACGCATATAGTAAAAATAAAATACAGCATATTATATAAATAGGTCCACATCCAGCATAAATCAAGTTTTTCATCATAAAAAAGAAAACCTGATGTCCCAAATAAAGCCTCTGCAGTATCTATAGTTACAACTGGAATGAAAATTTAGGTTTTTTTATTTTAAACATGATATTCACTTGACAGCGGAATATGAAAAAGACAAAATCAGCCTTCTTCAAGGCTACGTAGCTCAGCTGGTTAGAGCGCGGCACTCATAATGCTGAGGTCGGTGGTTCGAGTCCACCCGTAGCCACCAAATTCAATTCTAAAGCCTTCCAAGAACGTCTAAAACCTCTTGTAAAAGTGCGCAACGAAACAAATGTTGATAGTGATATTGATTTTTTAGTGCATATGAAGCATGGTGCTGGCTT
>JAHFRX010000070.1 GCA_023266075.1 Legionellaceae bacterium
CCCTCTGTGAGCACGACATGATACCAGCCATTCGTTCCCTCACCACCTCGATACTTCACCGATTTAAAGCGCGCCATTCCCTCTTCAAGCTGAACGCCCTTTAATACATTCCGAATCGCCTCATCCGTCACCTGCCCATAAATACGCACCGCATATTCACGTTCAACCTGCATTTTAGGATGCATCAATTGATGTGCCAAATCACCATCATTCGTAAATAACAATAACCCTGACGTATTCAAATCAAGACGACCTACCTGTATCCATCGACCTCGCTTTAAAGTGGGCAGCGCATCAAACACCGTTTTCGGATGATGCGGATCACGTCGGCTCGAAATTTCACCAATTGGTTTATGATACATCAATACACGACGGGCCTCAGGTTCCTCTGGCGATTGAGAAATCAACTTCCCTTTCACCATAATTTTGTCTTTAGGACCCGCGCTATCACCCACTTTTGCAGGGACACCATTCACAGTTATCCAACCATTGTCAATCCATTGCTCCATTTCTCGACGTGAACCTAGTCCAGCCTGGCTTAATATTTTTTGTAATCGAATACGTTGCATTAGTACTCCAACCCCATGGCATCACGCACATCACTCAGTGTTTTTTGTGCTTCATCACGCGCTTTCTCGCTGCCTTCGGTCACAATCCTTCGGACTGAACCAAGATCAGACGAATAAGCCTCTATCGATTCTTGAATCGGTGCTAATTCCTTACCAATTGCATCGATCACTGGACGCTTACAATCAACACAGCCAATACTTGCTGCTCGACATCCCTGCTGGACCCACTGTTGTGTCGCATCATCAGAATAAACCTTATGAAACTGCCAAACGGGACAACACGCAGGATCCCCAGGATCTATTCGTCTCACGCGAGCAGGATCTGTCGGCATCGTTAAGATTTTCTTTTCTATTTGTGCCGATGTATCGCGCAGGCTAATCGTATTATGATACGATTTTGACATTTTTTGACCATCTAAACCTGGCATTTTCGCTTCTTTCGTTAAGAGTACTTGTGGCTCTTGCAAAATAAGCTTGCCTACACCCTCAAGATAACCAAACAAACGCTCTTTATCTCCGATGGACAAATTGTGTTGCGATTCCAGTAGTGCACGTGCCGTACTCAATGCATCGTGATTACCTTCTTGCTGAAAAGCTGTACGCAATTGTTGATAAAGCTTGCCATTTTTTTGGCCCATTTTTTTTATGGCTTCCATCGCACTTTCTTCAAAATCAGGACCACGCCCATAAAGATAATTAAAACGTCTTGCGATTTCGCGTGTTAACTCGACATGTGAGACTTGATCCTCGCCCACAGGAACAAAATCCGCTTTATGTAATAAAATATCGGCACTTTGTAAGAGCGGGTATCCCAAAAACCCATATGTTGATAAGTCTTTATCCTGAATCCGTTCCTGTTGATCTTTGTAGGTCGGCACACGCTCAAGCCATGCCAAAGGTGTTAACATCGACAACAAGGTATGAAGCTCTGCATGTTCGGACACCCATGACTGGACAAATAATCGACATAAATTTGGATTAATACCACAGGCTAACCAGTCCACCAACATATCCCACACTTGCTCACCAATGGCATATGGTTCATCGTAATGCGTCGTTAATGCATGCCAATCTGCTACAAAAAAAGAACAATCATATTGATGTTGTAAATTCACCCAATTCTTCAAAACACCATGATAATGCCCAAGATGCAATCGACCACTTGGGCGCATCCCCGACACAACACGTTTCACTCCACCAAACAATGATGACATATGTAAACCTCAGATATGTATGTATACTCAACGAAAAGGCGTAGGATCTCCCTTGCCCTCACGAATAATTTTAGGATAATCATCCGTTAAATCAATGACTGTTGTAGGCTCATAACCACAGCTTCCCCCATCAATAATCAAGTCAATTTGATCTCCTAATAAATCACGTATTGCTTCAGGCTCACTTAAAGGCGCTTCTCTTTCAGGAAGTAACAATGTCGAGCTCATCATCGGCGCATCTAAAGACTCCAATAATGCCAGAGCAATCGTATGCTCAGGAATCCGTAACCCTAATGTTTTTCGACTCGGATGCAACATCAAGCGTGGCACAAGATGTGTGGCTTTTAAAATAAACGTATACGAGCCTGGTGTAAACGCTTTTAGTAAACGAAAAATGGGGTTTGTTACACGTGCGTACGTGCCTAAAGTACTCAAATCTCGACAAACCAAAGTCATATTATGATGGCGACTTAACTGTCTTAATCGTCGAATCCGTTCTAACGCTTGTTTATTTCCCAATGCACATCCTAATGCATAACCTGAATCCGTAGGATAAATAATTAAGCCACCGTCTTGTATAACAGATGCCGCTTGTCTTAACAAACGAGCTTGAGGATTATCAGGATGGATGGCAAATAATTGACTCATAACGTTTTCTTCCCCTCCTCAATGGAGACCCCATCGCACCCATATCGGTGTGCAACACGCTGGTAATCTGGGTTGTCGACCTAAACCCACACGCGATACTGCCTCTCCGTGAAAATCAGAGCCAGTAGATGCTAAAAGTTTATACTGCTGACTCAATGCTGCCATGTCAGCAATTTCCATGGGTGTCATCCATCCTGAAATGACCTCAATCCCCACACCACCCGCTTCTTGAAATGCAGAGATTAACGCATTAAGTTTCGTACGAGTCAATTTATATTTCAGAGGGTGAGCCAAGACTGACAAGCCGCCCGCTTCATGAATCACATGAACAATCTCGGGTAAAGGAACCCACGCTGTTTCAACATAAGCAGGCTTACCACGTGCTAAGTATTGTTTAAACGCCGCATGAGTATCTTTTACAATACCTTCTTGCATTAACACTGCAGCAAAATGTGGGCGAGAAACACGATCATGCCCCGCAATTTCACGTGCTTTATCGTAGGCATCACGCACACCTTCATGGCGCAACCGTTCTCCGATGTGTAATGCACGCTCAGTACGACACTTCATTTGCGCATCAATGCATGCTTGAAGCGCGACACATTGTGGATCAATATGCAGCCCCACCACATGAATATCATGCGTTTTCCAGCGGGTGCTTAATTCAATGCCATCAATAATAACAATATCACTCGATTTACCGACTTCTCGCAAAGCACTTAAACCCAGTGTCGTATCATGATCAGTCAATGCGAGTACCCGCACCTTGGCTTCCTTTGCGCTCTTGATAAGACTTTCTGGTGATAACAATCCATCTGAAAAAGTGCTATGGCAATGAAGATCAATCATATTTGGCATGGGTTGTTTAGAAACGTCTAGTATACTCTACTTCTCTGTGCGACAAAACTAATTGATAAACACGTACCTTTCCAGATTGCGTCATCGTAGCACTCTTGCTAAGATAAGAATACGGGTTACTTATTTTCTAAACTATACTGATAAGATAACACCGAATTCGACTCTACTATCAACCTGTACAAGGAAAGTTATCATGAAAAAGACATCATTAGCAATTGCAGCACTTTTATCTACACTTTCAATGGCTACGGTTATTCCTGCAGCTTATGCAGATGATTCTATGAGCGGCACGTCAGCAACGACATGCCAAGGCTGTAAAGCTTGTAAAGGCTGCAAAGGTTGTGCGGGTGCAAGTGGTTGCACGGGCTGCAAAGGTTGTTCCGGTAGTAAATCACCCAGCTGCGCTGGTTCTTCTTGCAGTGGTTGTAGTGGCAGCTAAAACAATTCGAAAGGACGTGCTTGCGCGTCCTTTTATTTGTATTTATGCATCAATCTCCATTTCAATTTCCAATATTAAGTCGCAGAAAGCGTACGAAGTTACTGACGTATGCGAAATATGCTTTGTCCGCGCAACATGATATGACCACCACAACAGGTCGCAATATTGTGCATTACACACTGCAAGACAATGAAAAACATCTACACATGGAACACTATCCTAAAGGCGATCGCATTGATAAAAAAACTGGCGCACAATATTTTTATCATTGCCATAGAGAAGATTTCGAACAATTTGAACATGGTCATTTTCATTGTTTTATGCGTTATCCACAAATTCCTAAGCGTATCAAACCAACACCACTCCGTGATTGGGATAAATATATTGACAACCCAATGACGCATTTGATTGCCATTAGCATGAGTCAGTACGGTCAACCGATTCGCTTATTTACTGTAAACCGATGGATTTCTTCAGAAGTATGGTATGATAGCAAACATATTCATGCGAATTTGAATCGTTTTAAAATGTCCCTGACAGACAGCCCTTATTGGCAAATTCTAGATCATTGGATAGCGTCTATTTTAAATTTATTCTCGCCACAAATTGCTTGGCTACATCATCAACGCGATCAAATGATTCGCATACTACAAACACAGCAGCCGCACACCTCAAACCCTGAATCAATATACGACGATCGAACGATTGAAGAGTTGTCAAGTATTCCTATCAATATAGAAGCACAAATCAAATGGTTACTCGAGACACCATGAAAAAAACAATCGATATTCAACTTGCAACAATGGATACACTCCCTGTTTCAGGAAAAACACTGCGACAGTGGGCAAAAATCGCATTAGGACATGAGCACCCATCATACGAACTCACGCTGCGCTTTGTTGAAAAAGAAGAGATTCGTACACTCAATTGCACTTACCGTAAACAAGACAAAGCAACAAATGTGCTTGCTTTTCCATCCACAATACCGGACGAAATCAAACAAATTCATCCCTTTCTGGGTGATGTCATCATTTGTCCTGAGGTTCTTGCAGAAGAAAGTCATCGCGATGACATACCACTCATTGCACACTGGGCACATATCGTCATCCACGGCATTTTACATTTATTAGGCTATGACCATATTGAAATGGATGATGCCCATATCATGCAAACATTAGAAATTCAGCGATTAGCTAAACTTGGATTTGATAATCCATATCACACTGAGGACCATCCCATTGAATAGAGAAGATGATGCACATTCTTGGTTAATTCGCCTCAGGCAATTTCTACAACTTGAACCACGATCACTTGAGGATTTAATCAACTTACTACGCCATGCCAAAGCACGAACATTAATCGATGCACAAACACTGACCATGGTTGAGGGCGTATTACAATTCACACAATTAAAAGTGCGCGATATCATGTTACCCAAAAACCAAATGACATGGCTCTCAAAAAACAATAGTTTTTCGGAAATTTTAGAAATTGTCACACAATCTGGCCATTCTCGTTTTCCGGTCTCAGGCGCACATAAAGATGAAGTGATTGGTATTTTACATGCAAAAGATTTATTACGCTTTCAAAAAGAAAATCTTGAGACTTTCGATGTCCAAGAGCTCGTACGGAAAGCGACCATTATTCCAGAGAGTAAACGTTTAGATTTACTCTTGAGTGAATTTAGAAAGACACGAAATCACATGGCCATTGTCGTGGATGAATATGGTGCTGTTTCTGGATTTGTAACGTTAGAAGACATTATCGAGCAAATCATCGGTGATATCGAAGACGAATTTGATATCGATGAAGAGGCTTACATCAAAGCGCATGGTAAAAATCAATTTATTTTGAAAGCACACACGCCTGTTGAGGAGTTTAATCAGACCGTCGGCAGCCATTTTAGTGATAAAGATTATGACACCATTGGAGGTATCGTTATGGCAAGGTTAGGTCATTTACCCAAGCGAGGTGAGCACATTCTAATTGACGGATTGATGTTTACCATCTTACATGCCGATGTGAGAGGTATCAAACTTTTAGAGTGTGTTGATAAAAGAACACGACCTCTTGAAGATAATCAAAGTTGATGTATGAATAAACAAATTCTTGTCATTGATAATGATCCTATTCTGTGTACACAATTAACCAAGTGTCTCGAAATGGAAGGCTTTCATGTGCATATTGCACCAGATGGTGAACTGGGCATTAAGATGGCCTTAAATCATACTTTTGATGCCATCATCTTAGAAATTTTGCTTCCCAAAAGAAATGGATTTCGCGTGCTCGAAGCCATCAGAAACCATACGACCATTCCCGTTCTTTTTCTAACAGCACGTGAAGATGATGTCGATAAGTTACTGGCACTCGAGAATGGCGCAGATGATTTTCTTTTAAAACCTTGCGACCCTGCGGAACTCATTGCACGCCTTCGCGCAATTTTACGCCGTACAAACCAAAATTCATCAGATAACGTAAAGCGTTTTATTGAATTTCCAGGGATAGCCGTCGATTGTGGAAAGCGAATGGTCACCGTTTTCAATGAACCGCTTGAATTAACGAATACAGAATTCAATATCCTTGAAATTTTAATCAAATCACCAGGGCATGCTTTTTCCAAAGAGGAGCTGACTGAATTTGCAATTGGGCGAAAATTTACAGCCTACGATCGTAGTATTGATGTGCACATCAGCAATTTAAGAAATAAGCTGGGTGATAATCCAGACGATGAGCCGTGGATTAAAACTGTGCGTGGTTTTGGTTACCTCTTTAACGGCCCAAAATGATCGTACCACCTCCTGGACTGAAAATTTGGTTGGATCACCCAACATCCATCACCGATAAACTGAAGACGTATCATTCAAACGTATATTTAACGTGTTTATCACAAGACTGGGCAACACAAGACCCCTGGGAGCAACAGCATATACCCGCAACAAAAATTTTCCGCCGAGAAATTTTAATGTATGCCGCAGAAGACGCGTGTTGGTATGCGAGAACAATGATTCCAGAAACGACTTATCTTTTGGATCAATCACGGTTTGAACGACTAAAAACAGAGCCACTCGGACAAATTATTTGGCATGCCTCAGATATCCAACGTCAAAACATGATACAATTTTCTCTCCATCAAATCTCGTTGCTCTATCAATATATTGCCCAAATACCGCAATTGAAGATCAGCGAAACTTATTTATGGGGAAGACTATCCACTTTTATAATAAAACAACAATTGCCTTTTTATCTCTTAGAGATTTTTTTACCTGAGTTGCAACATTACTATGACCATACTTCATCTGATACGTTTTCATAAGCCGATAGGCACACTACTGCTATGGTATCCGACCGCTTGGGCACTTTGGCTTGCCAAACTCGCCCCACCACCGATATGGACTGTCATTTATTTCTTCTTGGGGACTTTTCTCATGCGTTCGGCGGGATGCGTACTCAACGATATTGCAGATAGACATATCGACCAACACGTCGAACGCACACAATCAAGACCACTCGCTTCTGGAAAGCTCTCTTTACCTGTTGCTTTTTTAGTCTTATTTATCTTACTCTTGCTTGCTTTTAGCGTCCTGATGCAATTACCCAAAAATTGTTTTTATGAAGCGGTATTCGCCCTTTTTATCACCGCACTTTATCCTTTTTGTAAGCGATTTTTCGAAGCACCACAACTCTTCTTAAGCATCGCCTTCTCAATGGGAATACCCATGGCGTACACCGCGTTAGGCGTCCCACTCAATTTCAATACGTGCCTTTTATTT
>JAHFRX010000071.1 GCA_023266075.1 Legionellaceae bacterium
CTGTATTCATACGAATCATTTCATATAAATCACGCTGAGCGCCCAGTAAATCAACAGAAATCATCATCTCTGTTTTACTTGGTAACTCTCGTGCAACTTCATTTTTTGTCCGACGCAATAAAAAAGGTTGAATACGTTTAACCAGAAATTGTCGCCTTTCGTCATCCTGCTCTTTTTCAATTGGATTTCTAAAAAATTGCCGAAATTGCTTTTTGTCACCCAATAATCCCGGCATTAAGAAATGAAACAATGACCAAAGTTCACCCAAATGATTTTCAAGTGGCGTACCTGTCAAACATAAACGGTATGTCGCGGGTAACTGCTGGATAATTTGTCGTGTTTTAGTCTGTGTATTTTTAATAAACTGTGCTTCGTCTAAAATTAAATAATAAAATTGATATTCGATAAATCGTCGTTTATCCCGTTGTACAAGCCCATACGTAGACAAGATAATATCATAATCATCAAAATCACCTTCTGTTCGAAACACACCATGATAGAGTAGGATCTTCAAATCGGGCGTATATCGTTGGCACTCTTCGCGCCAATTACCAACAACGCTAGTCGGCGCAATAATCAAACACGCTTTTGTCATGCGCCCAGCCTCTTTTTCACGCTGCAATAATGCGAGTGTCTGAATCGTTTTGCCAAGCCCCATATCATCCGCCAGAACTCCGCCAAAACGGCCCTCACGCAATTTTGACAACCAACTTAACCCTTCTAGCTGATAATCACGCAGCACGGCTCTCAAACCGTCTGGGACTGCGGTGTTGACATCTAATAGACTTAATTGTTTTAATGTCTGTTGAATCGTCACAGTGCCAGACCAACGCGCATTTGTAGCACGCATCGCCTGTTCTGCTTCATACATAAATAAAAGCTGATAGCGCGTTAGGCGAAAATCGAGAGAACGCTTACGCGCACGAATACCATAGTTCAGTAATAAACGGATAAAAGGTCTAATTCTTTCCACAGGCAAGGCCAAAACACGCCCATCGCCTAAAGGCAATTGCACCAAATCATTTTGAGACCATTGCTCAATAACATGAAGATCGTAACGCTCAATAAACGTCACAATCCAGGGTACAATATTGACGGGTTTTCCATCAATCAAAATCCCTAACTCATAGGTGAAAAAATCTTGCCGAAAGCCTTCTGCATGACTTTCTGAATACCACGTTACTGTACTAGCATCAATCACTACCGTCGGTGAATAAATGAGCTTAACTTCAGTCTCAGGGGTTGATTTAGTATAAAATTTATCTTGAAATGCGGGTAACACATCTAATTTTTCTTTATTTTGTAGCGCGAGTAAGCACGCGAATGCATGCTCACAATTCA
Organism: Legionellaceae bacterium; assembly: GCA_023266075.1. Taxonomy (GTDB): domain Bacteria; phylum Pseudomonadota; class Gammaproteobacteria; order Legionellales; family Legionellaceae; genus JAGVJT01. The sequence goes on from JAHFRX010000071.1 coordinate 1,342, forward strand.
TCTTTGTAGCGCACGTACATACAACAGACTGTTTAGGCCAAGATTTAAAATCAATAAAAACGTCATAAATTTGATTTGTTTTACCCATCACACGTGCTTTAAGTAAGCCATCACTCATGCGAACAGTTAAAACGTCTTCATTTTCAAAACAAGCCTGTCCTAACTTAAGAACAGGCTTCGTAAAAACACTTAACATCGACGCTAATACACGTTTCAGCATAAACAACGTCTCTGCGTCATCATCAATAAAACAAGCACTGACTATGCACTCAGCAATAGTTGATTTAAACGATGAACAAAATCAACCGGATTGTCTAAATGACCACTCTCGGCAAGGATAGCTTGCTGCAATAACAACAATGTCCATTGCTCAAACAAGGTATCATCTTGAATATCATGCAAACGCTTGATCAATGGATGATTAGGATTAATCTCCAAAATAGGTTGCGTTTTAGGCATTTGCTGACCTGTTGATTGCAAAATACGCTGCATTTCCAAACCTAGATCGTGCTCGTCTGCCACAATACAGACTGGAGAATCGGTTAAACGCGTCGTCACTTGCACTGTTTTAACTTGCTCACTCAAGACTTTCTTCATGTGGTTTAAGAGCGGTTCCATCGTTTTTTCTTGTGCTTTTGCATCTTCTTTTGTTGTTGCATCGTCAGCAAGATCAAGTTTTCCTTTACTGATAGACTGCCATGACTTCCCTTCAAACTCACCCATATAGTTCACTAACCACTCGTCGATTTTGTCACTCAACAAGAGAACTTCGATGTCTTTTTTCTTAAAAATTTCCATGTGTGGACTATTTTTAGCAGCTAAGTAATTTGCAGCGGTAATGTAGTAAATTTTATCTTGGCCTTCTTTCATACGGGACACATAGTCTTTCAGCGTAACAGTTTGCGCTTCTGACGCGTTCATCGTACTTGCAAAACGCATCAAACTTGATAAGGCTTCACGATTTGCAAAATCTTCCACGGGGCCTTCTTTTAACACCAAGCCAAACGCATCCCAAAATTTTTGATACGTTTCAGGTTCTTGCTCACTCATTTTTTCGAGCAAAGACAACACACGTTTTGTGCACGCAGTACGGATGCTCTCAACTTGCTTATTATCTTGAAGTAGCTCTCGTGAAACATTTAATGGTAGATCGCTTGCATCTACAACACCTTTCACGAAACGTAAATAACGTGGTAAAAATTGCGAAGCATCATCCATAATGAAAACGCGCTTCACATATAATTTCAAACCATTTTTCGCCTCAGGATGCCATAAATCATACGGTGCATGTGCAGGAATATAGAGTAGGCTAATATAATCTTGTTTGCCCTCTACATGATTATGTGACCACGTCAGTGGATCTTGATGATCGTGTGACAGGTGTTTGTACAATGTTTTGTACTCATCTTCTGAGATCTCTGATTTTTGCAGTGTCCACAGCGCAGTTGCTTTATTCACTGTCTCAAATTCAGATACTTCCGGGGCCTCTTGCTCTTCTTTAGCTTCTTCTGAGGGTTTAGTCTTTTTCATCACAATCGGCCAGCAAATATGATCTGAGTACTTTGTAATGAGTCCTCGTAAACGCCAATCGCTGAGTAAATCGTCTATTTCACCATCTTTCAAATGTAACGTGATGCGTGTACCACGTGTTTCTTTCGTTTTTTCTGCAATACTAAACTCACCTGTACCTTCAGATTCCCAAAGAATACCTTTTTCAGGTGCTAAGCCGGCTTTTCGGCTTTCAACAGTAACTTTATTTGCAACAATAAACGCCGAATAAAATCCAACACCAAATTGACCAATCAGTTGTGAATCACGCGCGTTTTCGCCAGAGAGCTGATTTAGAAATTCTTTCGTTCCTGATTTTGCAATAGTTCCAAGATTTTCAATCGCTTCATCTCGCGTCATACCGATTCCATTGTCGATAATCGTCAATGTTTTCAGCGTATTATTAAATTCTATCGTAATCTGTAAATCAGGATCTTTTTCATACAATCCTCCATTAGACAACGCTAAAAATCGCAATTTATCTAACGCATCCGATGCATTTGAAATCAATTCCCGCAAAAAAATCTCTTTATTGGAATACAAGGAATGCACAACCAGATGCAACATCTGTTTAACTTCCGCTTGAAATCCCATTGTTTGCTGCTTATTTGACATTTTTTAATCTCCCTCATCAAAAATCTTTTCTCTGATATGAGGACGATTCCTTGTATTTCAACCCCAAGATAAAATAAAATTAGCAGAATACGAAAAAATGTGAGATACAAATCAATCAGTCCCAGTGGCGCAGCTGGATAGCGCGGCCCCCTCCTAAGGGGCAGGTCGCAAGTTCGAATCTTGCCTGGGACGCCATATAAATAAAGGATTTAATTAAACATCATTTAAATAATTCAGATTTACAGGGTGCGATCAGGGTGCAAATTGAATGAGTTTCTATATGTGATGGTGTCACTGCAAGTATCCACTCCCAAATTAAAAAAATATTACAAAAGCCGATTAATAATCCAATTATGGGAATGGCTTTATGAAAGTACATTATAAATTCAGGATAATATGCTAGAGTCCATCTATGTTAATGGACTCTTTGAATGATTGAATCAAAACACACTGGATCTTTGGAGAGTTTTACAAGATTTATCCGCGAGTATAGGACTAAAACTATTTTTGACGATGATGATCCAACCAAGAATCTAAGTCATCTTTTAAATAACGAATTGAACGACGGATGGTGAAGGAGGTGGTGAATAGCAATTTATTGATTATTAATAAATTTTTGAAGGTCTTTCACAACGGTATCACCATGAGTTCACCGCCATCATATTATCACTCAATGTCTCAAGGGTTCCTGAATTTGTACAGCATAGTCGCCAAGAATTATCGCAAGATAGGTTTTTAAAAGAAAATTAAAGAATAACGCTGAAATGGCCTTTTTAATGATCATTTTTGAATAAATACGCATATGAAAGGCCATCCGTTTAATCTCCTATATCTTCAACACCACAGAGTTATATCGAGAACATGGATCTTCATTGCTTGTTTTTTCAAACATAGAGATGGTTGTTACCGATACTTTCGCAGTTTCCGTCTTCTTTGCATTCCGATCTGGTTTCAATGGGTCATAATGTATTTGATCGCGTAGTCTGACATCAATCGTCGCTTTGGCCTCAGGACTATCATTTTCATGGACCACATGAACGAGCTTATCCAGATTCCCATCTTTATTTTTTTGAAGACGCAGATCATAAACCACAAGATGAATTTGATAGGCACGTGCAATCATGGAAATAATCGGACCTTCTGCATACTCACCCTCTTTTCTCATTCTGGCAATGTAAGCTTCTGCTGTTTCATCCTCATCAAACCATTGCGTAGCAAGGCTTGGGTCTTGCTTTAAGCAAGCTTCCAAATACTCAATGCCTTTCGCCCGAATCATCGTGTGAGTGAGACCAGGATAGAGGTTTTGTTGTTTGAAATGCCAGGCAATGGCATGGAAGAAGCAATTCCCATCACCGTCAACGGGGTGAACAGCACTTTCAATCAAATCATAGGCATGGGGCTCTATCGTTTGAGAAACGAATGCTTCTACCGGCGAGATTTCAAGGTTCATCTTTTTGGCAAGCTCTGTAATGCGCGCAAAGAAAGCGTGATGTTTTGTAAACTCTTCCAGTTTTGCTGATAAAATGTCTTCGATATCAGCATCATCGACTAAAGAGAGTGATCCATTTGTTTTTAAACCGTGAACTGCGACATCGATTTTTTCTTGTAACCATTGAATAAAATCTTCCTGGATTTGAATGAGTGTCAGCAAGGCATCCACATTACAATTAACATGTCCTAATGCTTGCATGCTTTCCAACGCGCCTTTAAGTGCCAGTAATTCAGGACCCAACTCAATACGATTGTTGTTAAGACAGTGTTTTATTTTTAATCTTAATGAAGTTTGCAATAACGCAATCTCTTGCTCATCTTTTTCTTTAACGGCTAAGATAAACTCAATCGTTTGACGAATTAACTTCATATCGGTTGATTTAGGCGAAAACACATATTCTTTCACATTTGTATTGATAGGCATTGTGTTTATTTTTTCCATCAAAGCCAAATGCTCATTGGGCTTAGTGACGTCGACCAGTAGCAGTGCATCCGGTGTTTCCGTAATGATGGATAATACGCGATGAATCGCTTGTTCACTCTCGCTCTGCTTGGAAACATCTTTGTTTTTGAACTCAGTCTCCCACCATTCGTTCAACCCGCTGAGAATGTCTTCTTTTGAAGCTTTGGCACGGGTTACAACCAGACATATTTGTTGTCGGGCTCCTTGTGGATTGTTTTTTATCATATGACCGACTGCTTCTAACGTTTTACGCAAATTGATAAATTTTTGTCCTGGTTTATCTTCAACGTCATCTTCAGGACAAACCATTACGATACCTTGTACTGATCGCAAGCTGTGTTGCAGCCACTCCAGTGAAGCACTATTTGCAATGCGAACAGGTTCTCCTCGTGTATCGTCAAAGCCTGCCATATCAATGATGGTGAACGGCGTATCCTTTGTGGTGCAAAAATTGGGGAACAGCGTTTCAGATTGCCTAGAGCTGCCGGTTTTTGCAAATTCTTGTTGTGATGCATCCGTTTTGACTGCGTAGCCTTTTTTATTTTTGTGATAATCAATACCCAGGCAACGATTCGTTAAAACACTTTTCCCAGCGCCAGTTTCACCTACAAAAATAACACCTGGTTTTTGTAACACAACTTGTGATTGAAACTGGCTAAACGCTTTTTCTAAATTCTCAACCGTTTCAGAAAATGAAAAGCCAAGTTCTTTCGTTATGTCTTGCCATTGATTAGTCAAATGGTTTTGTTGAACTGGCTTTTTGTCTGTTATTTCAACCGGTTTTTTAACTGGAGCTCGCCAGACGGCTCTGGCTGTTTCATCCAGCATATCAAGCTCAGTCAAAGAGGAGGAAAAGGCTTCGTCAAGATCAATCATCTCTTCTTGAAGTTCGCTAAGATGCTCATCCGCTCCCAATAATGCATGGGGAACCAGGCCGTCCTGAATGGCTTGAACAGCATCCTGAAAATCCTGATGTTGTCTTGCAAGATGCGAGACGCAATCTTGAATGTTTATTTCAATTTGCTGCATATCGGATTGTAATTGCAGCAATGGGGCTTCGAGTAATTTTTTCTCTAAGACTTCAAGAGAAGCGTAAGCATGTGTCATGCTGCGCCAGTGAGCATTGTTTCTTAATGGTTGTTGCCTCATCGTTTTTACTTGAGTAGTGAGGGGTTGAGCCACTTGCTCAGAGATGTTTAATCTACCGATATCTTGCTGCAACAATTGCTCTGCAAAGTGAGGATCTAATAGTTGTTGAAGTGGTTGGACTTCGCCTGTCGTTTCAACTTGTTTGAGTAAATTGAAAATCGCTTCATGAGCAAGGTTTAATTGCACGACAAATTCAGGGTTAAATAATTTAACAAAGCAAAGAAGTTTTAATCTTGCACATTCAAAGGCGGACAGATTGATCTGATGCGCAAGTTGTTTTGCTGCAAGTTTGCGTTTTGGAGTAAGATGCTCACACTCAATAAGATTTTTTATGTGTTCTAAAGATTGCAAGGTAAATTCTGAATTACGTTCAAATTGTGATGTTGGCATAGGTATTGGTAGCTGCGCAGTGTCTCCATCAGGGAACATGTTGAAAGGATAAGTGAACCAGGCTGTGCCAAAACGATATCTATCTCCATGAGCACTTCCTTTGGTTCTTTCACCGTTTGTTCCATATAATTGAGCCGAATAAAAGGTCTGATTATAATTTTTATGCTCGATTCTAAAATCAATGGATGTTTTATAGTATCTGTAATTGTAAGCAGGTCCTTCAGGAAATTTATACCATGTAGTTTCCGGACTCAAAGAATATGAAAAATTAATTTTAGTAAGATCAAATAATTGAGATATAATCAGGCATCAGTAATTCCGCTATGTGAATTGTCAAGAAAAAGGTAAAGAAAATTTCTTGATTAAATACCAATAATCATTAAATCACCTTTAATCACAGGTGTTTGTTGATCGCTTAACTAAAACACTGGTTATGCTGTA
>JAHFRX010000072.1 GCA_023266075.1 Legionellaceae bacterium
ACTTTGCCCAAATCCTTTATCTGTCATTTGTTTCACCGCCTCATACGTCAATGTACCAGAGCGAGAAACAATGCCGACTCTTCCCGGCTGATGAATAAATCCTGGCATAATCCCCATTTTACACTCACCGGGTGTAATCACACCGGGACAATTAGGACCCACAAGGCGTGTTTTAGTGTTGTATTGAAGACTTGCCTTGATAGCGAGCATGTCAAGCACAGGCACACCCTCGGTGATACACACCACAAGCTCAATGCCAGCGTCCACAGCTTCCATAATAGAATCTTTACAAAAAGGTGCAGGAACATAAATCACAGAAGCACTCGCACCAGTTTCATCAACAGCATCTCTCACGGTATTGAAAACAGGCCGGTTTAAATGTTTTTGACCGCCTTTTCCAGGTGTCACACCACCCACCATTTGTGTGCCATACGCAATCGCTTGCTCAGAATGCAACGTTCCTTGTTTTCCAGTAAATCCTTGGCAGATCACTTTTGTGTTTTTATTGATTAAAATACTCATAACGCCTCACTCGTCGCAATTGCCGCAACAATTTTCTTGGCAGCATCAGTTAAACCATCTGCTGCGATAACATTTAAGCCACTATTGCTTAAAATCTCAGCACCTGCTGCTGCTTGGTTTCCTTCTAATCGAACAACTACAGGTACATTGACATTCACTTCAGAAACAGCGGCCAAAATACCTTCTGCAATCAAATCACAACGCACGATCCCACCGAAGATATTGACCAATATACCTTTCACATTTTCATCAGATAAAATAATTTTAAACGCTTCAGAAACACGCTCTTTCGTCGCACCACCACCCACATCTAAGAAGTTCGCAGGCTCACCACCGTGCAATTTAATAACATCCATCGTTGCCATTGCAAGGCCCGCACCATTCACCATACAGCCAATATTACCTTCTAAAGAAATGTAATTGAGCTCCCATTCATGTGCACGGTTTTCACGCTCATCTTCTTGGCTTTTATCAATCATCTCCTTGAGGAGAGGCTGGCGAAACAACGCGTTATCATCAATACTTACTTTACCATCTAAACACACTAATTGGCCGGCAGCTGTGACGACGAGCGGGTTAATTTCCAGCAAACTCAAATCATTTTCCACAAACATTTTACCTAAACCTATCATCAGTTGCGTAAGCTGTGTAATCTGCTCAACCGTGAGTCCTAATTTAAATCCAATCTCACGGCACTGATAAGGCAATACACCCAACAGTGGATCAACAACAATCTTTAAAATCTTCTCAGGCGTTGCCTCAGCAACTTTTTCAATCTCAACACCACCTTCAGTAGATGCCATCACCACGACACGACGCGTTGCTCTATCAACGACTGCACCCAAATAAAGCTCGCGTGCGATATCACACGTCTCTTCAACCAACACCGCATTGACAGGCTGACCATGCGCATTTGTTTGATACGTCACTAAACGCGTGCCTAATAGTGAACGTACGTAGGTCTCAAGTTCTTCTTTATTTGAAATAATTTTGACACCACCAGCCTTACCTCGACCACCGGCATGAACTTGCGCTTTCACAACCCATTTCGCCGTGGATAACTGAAGAACCACTTGTAATGCATCTTCAACATTATACGCCACCTGTCCTTTAGGCACAGGCAAATTGTAACGAGCAAACAATTGCTTTGCTTGGTATTCATGTAAATTCATTCTATCTACCTTTAAATATTAAGTAATAAACGTGCTGGATCTTCGAGGTAATTTTTAACACTTACCAAAAATTGTACGGAATCCTTACCATCAATTAATCGATGATCATAAGACAACGCAACATACATCATTGGACGAATGACAATTTGCCCTTTCTCAACCACCGCACGCTCTTCGATCTTGTGCATCCCTAAAATACCCGTTTGTGGTGGATTGATGATGGGCGTTGAAAGCAACGAACCAAAAACGCCTCCGTTGGTAATGGTAAACGTCCCACCCTGCATTTCCTCCATCGTGAGTTTTCCATCACGCGCACGTACGGCCATTTCGCCAATACGCTTTTCAATGTCAGCAAGTCCAAGCGAATCAGCATCTCGTATCACCGGAACCACAAGCCCTCGCTCAGTGGAGACGGCCATTCCAATATCGTAGTACCCATGATAAACCACATCATGACCATCAAGAGATGCATTCACCGCAGGAAATTTCTTCAAAGATTCAACGACCGCTTTCGTGAAGAAAGACATCCATCCTAATTTAACCCCATGCTTTTTCTCGAACACGTCTTTATATTGCACGCGCAAATCCATGATGGCTTTCAAATTAATTTCGTTGAATGTTGTCAACATTGCGGCTTGGTGCTGCGCTTCAAGCAGGCGCTCTGCGATTTTAACACGAAGGCGTGACATCGGCACACGTGTCTCTTCACGAGCAATAGATGATCGTACGGCCACATCTTTGGGTTGTGCTATCGTTTCTTGACGATGTTGCGCAATAAAAGCTTCAACATCTTCTTTCGTAATACGCCCCTCTTTTCCTGAACCGGGTATCGTTGCAGACTCAAGTCCATGCTCTGCAATCATACGACGCACACCCGGCCCTGTAGAGTGCTCATCCGCTTGCGTTGCTGAGGCCTGAGGCGTCGTTTCCGTTTTAGGCTGTGATGGTGATACGACACCTTTCTCAATGCGCGCAAGCAGTTGACCTGAGGTCACAACGGATCCGACGTCGAACAAAATCTCATTGAGTACACCATCCGCTGGAGCCGGAACCTCCAACACAACTTTATCCGTTTCTAGATCAAGAATATTCTCATCTCGTTTAACCGCATCACCCACTTTTTTATGCCAAGTGGCGATTGTGGCATCAGCAACTGACTCTGGTAAAACAGGAACTTTGACTTCAATAGACATGGTCTCAACCTTTTTTGTTCAAATTAATGTTATAACAGGGCTTGATTGACAAGCGCTTGTTGCTCTTTCGCGTGCACATTTAGACTCCCTACCGCAGGTGACGCGGCAAAACCTCGTCCTGCATAACTCAATGTGTGTTGTGCGCCAAGACATGCACGAATATGGTGCTGGGACGCGAACCAAGCCCCCTGATTTTCTGGCTCTTCTTGACACCAGATAACCGACGTGACGTTAGGATATGTCAGCAGTTCTTTTTTCAAAAGCGCTTCAGGGAACGGATACAACTGCTCGACACGTAAAATCACGACATGTTGCAACTTCTCCTGACGACGCTTTTCTAAAAGATCGTAATACACTTTACCGGAACATAGTATTAACTTTTTAACCGCTGTTGATTGTATCTCATCCACTTCGCTTAAAATGGGGTAAAATTGGCCTTTCGTTAAATCAGCCATGGTTGACACAGCTAAGCGATGACGCAATAAGCTCTTCGGTGTCATCACGATGAGCGGTTTTCTGAATGGACGTAACATTTGACGGCGTAATAAATGAAACATTTGTGCCGGTGTTGTGGGTACACAGACTTGAATATTCTGCTGCGCACAAAGTTGCATATAACGCTCTAGCCGTGCCGAAGAGTGCTCAGGACCCTGTCCTTCATAACCGTGAGGAAGAAGCATCACTAAGCCACACAGATGCCCCCACTTTTGCTCGCCTGAACTAATGAACTGATCGATCACCACTTGTGCACCATTTGCAAAATCACCAAACTGAGCCTCCCATAACACCAAGCTGGTCGGTTCAGCGCATGCATAACCGTACTCAAAAGCAAGTACCGCCTCTTCAGACAACACAGAATCAATCATCCAAAAACCTTTATGAGGATCTTTCGCCATACGTTCGAGTGGAATGACCTCTTCACCTGTTTTCTGATCGTGCAATATCGCATGTCGATGTGCAAATGTCCCTCGACCAGAATCCTGACCTGATAAACGCACACTATACCCTTCTTGCAACAACGTTGCATAAGCCATTGTCTCGGCATACCCCCAATTCAAAGGTATTTCATCTAATGCCATTTTTTCACGGTCTAATACAATTTTTTTAACAACCGGGTGTAATTCAACCTGTAAAGAAATATCTGTAAGCTCTTGAGAAAATGTTTGTAGTGTTTTTAAATCTACCGTCGTGTCAGTCTTCATGTCCCACGTTGCCGCAAGATAAGGAGACCAATCGGTATAAAACTTTCCGGGATACGCATCACGCACAATCTCTACTAAATCTTTCCCCTGATCTAGCGCATCACGATAATCAATCACTTGTTTTTCTACAGAGTCTTTCGTTGCTACACCGGCTGCAATCAACTGTTGTGCATAAGACTCACGCAGAGGGGGTATGGTTTTAATTTTTTGATACATCAAAGGTTGTGTGATTAAAGGTTCATCTGCTTCATTATGTCCATGACGTCGGTAACACACCAAATCAATAACCACATCACGTTTAAATTGCATACGATACTCAATCGCCAGTCGCGCTGCATAAACGACAGCCTCTGGATTTTCACCATTCACATGAATAATCGGTGCATGCACCATTTTAGCAATATCTGTGCAATACATCGTGGATCGCGCATCAAGTGGATTGCTTGTCGTAAATCCAATTTGATTGTTAATTACAATATGAACAGTGCCTCCTGTGCAGTAGCCACGTGCTTGAGAAAAATTAAATGTTTCCATGACGACACCCTGACCGGCGAACGCCGCATCACCATGAATCACAATGGGTAATACCGTATTTTTTTCCGCTAAATCTTGACGTTGACGTAAATGAGAACGCGCAGAACCCTCCATGACCGGGCCAATAATTTCAAGATGGGAAGGATTAAATCCAAGGACCACATGCACTATCTCACCGGAATCCGTACGCAAATCAGAAGCAAACCCTAAGTGATACTTCACATCTCCAGTACCCTCTTGCTTCATTTTACCTTCAAATTCTTGAAACAGAGCGAGCGGCGCTTTACCTAGCACATTGACCAAGACATTAAGTCGTCCACGATGCGCCATACCGATAGGGATCTCCTTCACGGCCGAACGACCTGATACACGAATCATTTCTTTTAGCATGGGAATTAACGCATCCCCCCCCTCAAGCGAGAAACGTTTTTGCCCCACATAGCGTGTACCAAGATAACGCTCTAACCCATCCGCCGCAACTAGCTCTTGCAGGATACGCTGCTTTTCTTCTGACGTATAAGCCGCACATCCACGCACAGATTCAAAACGAGACTGAAACCATTTTCTTTCACGCGGATCAGCCACATGCATGTACTCAATACCGATTGATTGACAATATGTTTCTTTTAAAGCAAGAAACAATACATCAAGTGACATGGATGACACTTGCCCACCAAAATCAACCTGAAAAGAGCGCGGCAGATCAGCATCAGACAACCCATAATCACTCAATTGCAACCCCAAAACAGGAGGGCGCTGTGTCATCGCCAATGGGTCTAGATTTGCAGCCAGGTGCCCAAGGGTTCTAAAAGAGTTGATTAAATCAGCGACCTTATACTGCTTATCATCGCTCTCAATCATATGCGATGAAGTCGTGCGATTTAAAAAATGGGCTCGCGTTGCACGATGCGAAACCTCAGATGTTTGACTACCATTCAAAAGCTTCTGAAAAGCAACTTGCCAATCTTTGGAGACGGACGATGGATCTTCCATATAATCTTCATACAATGCATCGACATAAGCCATATTTGACCCGGCTAAATAGGCACTGTCCCATGCTTTTTGTAAATCTTTACTACTCATTGATGCTACCTCTAAGTTTCTTTTTCTAACATTTGTTGACGTATTTCGGCAATAGCACGCGACGGATTTAAACCTTTTGGACATACCGTTGTACAGTTCATAATCGTGCGGCATCGAAATACACTGAATGGATCTTGCAATTTTTCTAAACGCCTGTCAGTTCCAGTATCGCGACTATCAGCAAGAAAGCGACGTGCCTGCAATAGCCCCGCAGGCCCTACAAACTTATCTGAATTCCACCAAAACGACGGACATGCACTCGTACAACAAGCACATAAAATACACTCATAAAGACCATCTAACTGCGCACGCTCTTCAGGTGTTTGTAATCGCTCTCTTGCCGGTGCGACCTCATCATTTTGTAAATACGGCTCAATACGCTCGTACTGTTGATAAAACTGGCTCATATCCACCACAAGATCTGTTTTTAATTTAGATAAAGGTGTGATACACGCCAGTCCATTCGTGCCATTGATATTCATACCATCCGAACCGCACACCCCCTCACGGCACGAGCGCCTAAACGACAACGTTTCATCTTGCTCCGCTTTCAACCGCTCTAACAATGTCAGTAACATCGGATCAATCTTACGCAAGACAGTGAGCTCAAACGTTTGCATATAAGGCTTTTCATCATACTCAGGATTGTAGCGATAAATGGATAAACTCACATTTCTAACATCACTCATCAGATATCCTCATTAGTAAACACGTTCTTTAGGTTCAAATGGGTCAACATACTTCGGCGAAATATTGACCGGGCGATAATCAATTAATTCATCTTTATCAAAGTAGATGATGTGCTTTATCCAATGCGCATCATCACGCTTTGGATAATCTTCACGACTATGAGCCCCGCGACTTTCTGTGCGTGTTAATGCAGATTTGGCTGTGGCATAAGCGGTCGCCATCAAATTATCTAACTCCAACGCAATAACCCGCTCTGTATTAAACACCTGGCTTTTATCTGTAAGACTTGCGACGTCTAAACGCTCTCTTAAAACAGCTAAACGCTCCAACCCTTTTTCCATAATATCGCCGGTCCTAAAGACGCCAAAGTCTTCCTGCATCACGCGCTGCATTGCCTCTCGAATCACCGATGGCTTCTCACCATTTTTCGGTGACTCTTCCCAACGACGATAACGCGCTAACGCATCTTCAATATCGTCCTCCGTCACATAAGGCGTCTCTGGAATTTGGTTAGATTGCCAGAGCGTCTCAACATGTATCCCCGCAGCACGCCCAAACACCACTAAATCCAACAGTGAGTTTCCACCTAACCGATTCGCGCCATGCACCGATACACAAGCGCACTCACCCACGGCATACAGCCCTTCTACAACATGTTCTTTACCACGCTGGCGCGTGATCACTTGTCCATGGATATTCGTTGGAATGCCGCCCATGCTATAATGGCAAGTTGGCACGACAGGAATAGCATCTACAATCGGATCCACACCGGCAAACATCAACGATAGCTCTCGAATACCCGGCAACCGAGATTTGATAAGATCGGCGCCCAAATGATCCAGTTTTAATTTTACATGATCGACACCCGTGGGATCAAAGCCTTTGCCTGCTCGAAGCTCTAAAGCAATTGAGCGCGCGACCACATCACGAGAAGCCAAGTCTTTGACATGCGGTGCATAACGCTC
>JAHFRX010000073.1 GCA_023266075.1 Legionellaceae bacterium
CAAATGAGCGCCGGGAAGCGTCATCTCCTCATGAGCAGCGCTTTTCCTCGCAGAGAAAATGCTTCTTTGCGTAACAGAAACGTTGTTCGGTATCGCCGATGCCTCGATGCCTAGTTTTGCTAAATCTTCGAAAGAGCCTGAGCAAGCTATTCCACTGATTTGGCGTTTACGAGGAGCTTCGTCTGCGTAGCTAGCAAAAGGTTCATCAAAGCCTTCAGTAAACGCCATGGCCTTTGGTGACAACGGATCAATCGCTTCACGTAATGTTTGAGTATCAAAACGTAGTATAGGCCAGGATCCAATTGGCTCCGGGTCTGGAAAATACGCGATATTAAAATTTTCTGACAGTTTAAAAACACATTCGGCTGAGAATAAATATTTTAATATCCAAAGTAGGCTACTCAGTGATGGCTTAAAATAGCCACTTTGATAAGAAATATCTGTGGCTGTTCTGTGATCTGGACTTAAAGCGATGACACCTGAGGCAAGACAAAGCCCACCTGACATTTCTTCATGTCCAGGTGTTGAGCCAACCAAAGGTCCTATTTCAGCAAAAAAAGGCCGTCCATTTTTATCAATAACAAAACGAATACTGAAGTCATGGCGGTCCAACTGATTCAGCAAATCAGCAATATTTTCGGCAGCATATACGCGCGGCGTTTTGCCATCAATCCGTGCTCTTTTTGTAGAAAGTCTCCGACCTGATTGACCGTATACCAGTAAGTTATTCGTGTTTGCTTTCAAAAGATTAAGTAATTCTTCAGGTGTCATTGATATATCCAAAATTTAAGAGGGTAAGGCAAAAGCTGTTTTTCCGATAGTATTTTCTAGGATAGTCTATAATGATAGTAATACCCATTTTGAGAGACTACCATGCGTGGAGGAAAAAGTACAGAAACGAAAGAAAAGATGAAAAAAGATACAGATAAACTGATAAAAGAGGCAAAAGGATGGGTTGCGTTTGCCACGAAGCTCGCGACGTCAACAAAGCCAACAGATCCAGCGCGAGACGCGCGAGTACGGAAAATAGCTCCTAAATCGAAAAAAGATGAACATAACGAGAAAGTCGATGAGGTCCTGTCCTATATTAAAACGGATTTTGATAGCAATAGTCAGCTCTCTGCGTTTAAAGGAGAGAAGATGAGTCTCGCGTTATCAGATGCTCATGAGAAGATTAAAAATATGAAGGCTGACGATCCTTCTCAGCAAGCGTTACGAGCGCAGGCTACCCTGACATTTCTGGCATGGTATGAAAACATCAAAGACGGAAAAAAAATAGCCTATGGTGGACCAGATCACAGTAGAAGCGCTCAAGAAGGACGCTTATCTGAGAATATTGCGAATCTTAAGAGTTTCAGCGAGTGCTGTAAGGAACTTGACAACCCTGAAAATAAAGAAGCTTATTCAGATAGTGCTAAAAAATTACAGGAGTTAGGTGATAAATTAAAATTAAGCGACCCCGTCACGAGTCAAAGAATGCGCGACATGCGTAACATCATACTGGGAATTATCGCCGTTGCAGTCATCATTGCAGTCGTTGCACTCGCGCTTTATTTCACAGGGGGATTAGCGGCCGTCCCCCTCGTGGCCATGGCCATGCATACAGGTCTCGCACCAATCATCGCTGCCGGGCCCGCGATCTTGGCGGGGCTGCAGGGTGCTTTCCTCAGTGCTGGCGCTTTCTTAAGCACAACAGCTGGTATAGCAACAGCTGGTGGCGCAGTTTTAGCGGCGGTGACGGTGCTGGAGGTGGCGGCGGACAGAGAAGCCCGTAGCCCCGCAGCTCAGATGAAAACCGCACTGGAGGGCTTGGAAAGCACGGTTCAGCAAAAAAAAGCGCAGGATGCTCAACAAATAACAAGTGCAGATAAAAAAGATCTGGATACGGGTCCTCCAAAACTCTGACGCGCGCTGTTGACATTTTTTGAGTGACTTGTTAAGATGATCTTATCTCAATTATTATCTATCTAATGATGCGATTATTCAATATAACAAATGTAAACCGCTGGCGTTGGTGCTGAAAAACACCAGCGTTTTCTGTTTTTTTGTTATAGGACAATGAATAAACCATGAGCATCAATGTTACATATGACCTTCACACCATTCTGTTTTCTAAATTCAGCAAGCGCTTTATTGCTCTGATTTCTTTCTGTTGGCGATTTTCTCAATAAAATTATTTATTGCTCACTACGCACGTTACGCCTTACTCGGAATGACGTGATTAGACCCCAAAAATCGTGATAAGGAAAACAGAATGAAAACACTCGTTCGCCAATTATTAGCGCGTGAATCATTATCTCAGTCTCAATGCCATGCATTGTTTACATCGATGATTCATGCTCATGTTGCAGAGCAAGCAGCTATTTTGACTTTGTTTACAGTAAAACATGAGACAGCTCAAGAGTTGCTTGCGATTCGTGCATTTTTATTGAGCCATACAACATTTGATCGTGATAAATTTGTGTTTGGCTTAGACAATATCGTTGATATCACAGGCACAGGAGGTGATGGACTAAGGACTTTTAATATTTCCACAGCGGCAAGTCTTATTCTTTCCAGTGCAGGTATACCTGTTGTAAAACATGGCAGCACTAGCGTAACAAGTATGACCGGAAGTGCTGATGTAATTCAGCATCTTCGAATACCTCCTTCTTCTACCATTGATGAAATCAATGCTGCACTGAGCAAGCATCGATATGCTTTTTTAAAGGCAAGCCACTTCAATCATCTTTTTGATAAATTCAAAACCGTTCGCACTATGATTGGTTTTCCAACCTTATTTAATATTCTTGGACCATTGATGAATCCTGTTTCGCCAAAACGTATGGTTTTAGGTGTTTATCGAAAAGAGTTGGTGGGTGTTGTTGCAGAGGTTTTAAGAGAGCTCGGTATGATGCATGCGCTTGTTGTACATGCGAAAAATGGTATGGATGAGTTGAATGTTTGTGGAGAGACTTATGTTGCTGAAATTAAGCATCAAGAGATTAAAATCTATACCATTTCAACAGACGCATTTCATTTTCCTCAATATACGATTGATGAATTGAGTGTATCCAATTCGATTGAAAGTGCCAACGTGATACAAGCAATTTTCAGTCGTCAACGTTTTGGTGCCAAAAGAGACGCGGTACTGTTAAATGCTGCTGCAGGATTTTTAGTCGCCGATGTGGTTGAAAATTTAGTCGATGGTATTGCAATGGCCAAGGATCTTGTGGACTCAGGAAAGGCCTTGCGTTTTCTTGCAACATTAGGAGAAGCGTCTCATGTCTAAATTTCTTGAATTGATGCGTCCTTTGGTGCTATCACGCGTTGAAAAAATGCAATGTATAGACAATATTACACCCGATGTGCCTGATTTTTGTCAAATTTTTGCATCAAAAAAACTCACAATTATTGCTGAGATTAAATATAGAAGCCCCACAGGGTTAATTTATAATGGAACACTTTCATCGATTGAAATTGCAAAAGACTATTATACCGCTGGAGCAAAAGCAATTTCAGTTCTAACAGAACCGCATTATTTTGATGGTGATGCTTCAAGAATTACAGAGATACATCAAACGATACCTGAACTTCCTATTCTGATGAAAGATTTTATACTTTCAATAAAACAAATCCAGCAAGCGAGATCTTTGGGTGCAAGTGCAGTGCTGCTGATTGTGCGTTTTTTATCGCGTGGCGAACTTCATGAACTTTATCACTGCGGCTTAGAATTAGGTCTTACGCCTTTGCTTGAAGTACATGATCGTTATGATCTAGAGCGCGCGCTCGAGATCAACCCTAACGTCATTGGCATTAATAATCGAAATTTAGAGACGTTGAATATTGATGATACAACCACTGAAAAATTGTTGCCCGATATCCCGTCTCATATTCATGTTGTTAGTGAAAGTGGTCTTCACTCAAAAGCGCAACTTGAACACTTTCAACAATTTGGATGCAATGGTTTTTTAATTGGCTCACATTTGATGATCAATCGCCACCCCGGAAGTGCTTTACAGCAGTTGTTACAAGGAGATGGTGATGCGTGCTAAAATTTGCGGTATTAAAAACCATCAAGATGCAAAATTTTCTGCCGATCATGGCGCATGGGCGATAGGTTTTAATTTTTACTCAAAATCTCCAAGATATATAAGTGAAACACTGGCTCGCTCGATCATGAAAACGACGCCAAATCACGTGTTGAAAATAGGTATTGTCCCGTTTATAGCGGCTGAGGAAATCGAGCCATTTATGTATCAAATGGAGTTAGATGTACTGCAAGTTTATGAGGATGTTGATGTTGAACCCTTCGTAAAACGAAAGATGGTGCTTGCACTTTGTGTAGATTCGACCGATGAATTACCGCGAAAGGAAATTCTAGAACAATATGGATATTTATTATTAGACGCACCGAGATCAACAAACGCGTTAATCGGTGGAACTGGGCGTCTTAGCAACTGGGATATCGCTCATTGTCTATCGCAGTCTTATCGATTGATTTTAGCGGGCGGCTTAACACCCCACAATGTAAAAAAAGCGATTCAGACTGTACATCCATTTGCTGTAGATGTTGCCAGTGGTGTTGAAAGTTATTTAGGAAAGAAATCTCCGATATTAATGAAACAGTTTTTAAGTGAGGTGAATGATGTCACGTGACGGATATTTTGGAGAATATGGTGGATGCTATGTTCCTGAAACATTGGTAGAGCCTTTAAGACAATTGCAAGAGGCTTTTTATAGCATTGTGCACACTAAAGCGTTTCAAACAGTTTATCAAGATTATTTGAAGCATTATGTTGGGCGTGAAACACCTCTTTATCATGCAAAACGCTTCAGTGATGTTTTAGATGGTGCTGCAATTTATTTGAAGCGTGAAGATTTGACGCACACAGGCGCTCATAAGATTAACAATACGATTGGACAAGCACTTCTTGCGCGCTTTATGGGTAAAAAATGCTTAATTGCTGAGACTGGCGCTGGACAACATGGTGTCGCAACAGCAACAGTGGCAAGTTTGTTAGGACTATCGTGCATTGTTTTCATGGGTGAAAAAGATATAGAGCGTCAGCATTTAAATGTTGTTCGCATGAAAATTTTAGGGGCCGAGGTTCACCCGGTTCGATTAGGATCTAAAACGCTTAAAGATGCAACTTCAGAGGCATTACGGTACTGGGTCAGTCACTTAAATGATGCATATTATTTACTCGGTTCGGCATTAGGTCCTCATCCTTACCCGACCATTGTGCGTGAATTTCAACGCGTTATTGGTATTGAGGCAAAAAAACAAATGTTGGCACAAGTCAGACGCTTACCGGATGAGCTCATTGCTTGTGTCGGTGGTGGAAGTAATGCGATTGGCCTTTTTTATGCGTTTCTTAATGATAGTACGGTAAGAATGACGGGTGTTGAAGCAGGTGGCACGAGTTTTTCATCAGGATGTCATGCAGCGAGATTTAAAACGGGGAGAAAAGGCGTTTTACAAGGCAGCTTAAGCTATTTGTTACAAGATGAGGATGGACAAGTTTTACCAACCTCAAGCATTTCTGCTGGCCTTGATTATCCAAGCGTTGGTCCTGAGCATGCTTTTTTACATGATACTAAACGTGTTCAATACACAGCCGTTCATGACAAAGATGCGTTAAATGCAGCTTTGTTACTTGCCAGAGTTGAGGGAATTATTCCTGCACTTGAAAGTGCTCATGCATTGGCTTATGCAATTGAGCGGGCTAAGGCGCTCAATAACAAAGATATTTTATTGGTAGGAATTTCTGGGCGAGGAGATAAAGATGTTGAAACAATCAGTCAGTATTTAGGAGAGGTGCATGTTTAAATTATCACAAGATAAAAAATCTTTTATCCCGTTTATCATGGCCGGTGTACCTGATTTAAAAACAACAAAAGAAGCGCTTTTGATGCTAGATAAACTGAATGTTGGCGCTATTGAGCTTGGTGTTCCGTTTACTGACCCAATTGCAGATGGTCCAGTGAATCAGGAAGCGTCAATGATTGGGCTCAAAAATAAAGTGACGTTGAGAACGATTTTTTCATTGTTGTCTAATCTTCAATGGACTGATTTTAAAACGCCGATTATTTTATTCACTTATCTAAACCCCATTTTATCGATGGGGTTTAATCAGTTTATTGCTTTGTCTAAAAAGGCGAATGTTCAAGCCGTATTGATAGTCGATCTTCCTGTAGAAGAAGGAGAGGTGTTCTATCGAGACCTTTATCAAAGCGACATTTCGTCGGTATTACTCGTCTCTCCGACAACATCGCTTGAGCGTTGTAAGATGATGTCTAGACTTCATTCGGCGTTTATCTATTACATCTCACGGTGTGCTGTGACGGGTGTAATCAGCGATATTAGAAAAACGTTGAGCGATGAAATTGCGACACTGCGAGAGATATTTTCAGATCACGCAATAGCGGTAGGGTTTGGTATTTCAACGGCAACACACGCAAAAACGATTTCAGCGTATGCCGATGCAGTTATCGTCGGAAGCGCTTTAATGATGCATTTGAATCAAGGTGATTTCCAATCGTTTAAAATGTTGTCTTGTGACATTCAACAAGCTATTTCAGAGGTGTATGATGAAAAAATGTAGTGTAATTTTTATGATGGTCATATGCGCCATTTTAGTCACCGTTTTTCCTAAGAAAGAGCGTAAACTTCCTTTGGTCGCGATTGCAAACTATGGTCCGCATAATACCTTGATTGATTCTATTCAAGGCATCAAAGATAGTCTCGCAAAGGCAGGTTTCATCGAAGGAAAAACGGTACGTTTTGCGATTCAAGATGTGGGATTTGATGCGGCATTGATTCCACAGATGGTGACGTCTTTAAAAAATCAGCATCCTCGTGTCATGATTGCACTGACGACCCCTGTAGCGCAGTTTGCAAAAAGTGCAGTTCATGATATTCCAGTCATTTATGATGTCATTACAGATCCTGTTGAGGCAGGGTTGATTGACGCGAGAAATCAACCGAGCGGGAATATGACAGGGAGCTCCGATCAACAAAATTTAACATTGTTATTAACTTTCGCACAAAAAATATTACCCAAAGTAGATGCCGTAGGCCTATTGTATGCGCCTTCCGAAGCAAAT
>JAHFRX010000074.1 GCA_023266075.1 Legionellaceae bacterium
AGTGCCGCACGAGCTACTTTTTCTTTCAGTAAATCCGCCTGAATCATGATGTACTCATCAAAAAAAAAGCAACGATGTGTCGTTGCTTTTTAAAATGGATGATAAAATATTAGCTAAAATCGTATTGAATACCAAACAGCACTGCATCAATCGTTGGGTTATTCAAAACAAAATCAATAGCACCAATCGTCACTTCTCCAGTAGTAAAGTTAATGTTATCAGAACCAAATCCAAGCGTTCCACCAAACGCATGCATCCACGCTGCCGTCAGAGACCACGCTTCATTATAGTGATACGCACCACCTAATTTAATTTCTGGCATGACTTGACCGATGTTGGTATTGATGCTCTGTTTCGCACCTGGAACAAAATTCACCTGACGCGTATTTCTTGTAAATAGCGCATGAGTGTCCACACTAAATCTACTACGCATATTCTCAAACAACGCTCCAGCCTTGAAGAACAAGTCATACTTTGGTCTAACGTAATTAATACCAGCTAACATGTCAAAACCATACTGATCAAAGTTAGCAAAAATAGGTTGAGACTCAGGCGTCACTGTCATACCTTCTACATGCACAACAGGCTCTAGAGTGATGTGATCATTGTACATCAATCCACCCTCAAGACTTAACGCAAATTTCTCTGAAACTTGACGCATAAGACCTGTCGCCAAACGACCACCCCAACCTTGGTTTATAAAATTAGACGTAACCTTCCCAAAACTCGTAGCTATATCCATACCTCTAACTTGTGGCCAAGAGTAGGCCGCTTCGCCTGAAACAAACGGCTTAAAAGTATAAGACTCGATAGGGCCCATCTCACCTGCATGAACAGCACATGTCAAAAACATGCTAGACAATAACACTTTATTCCGCATAGATATCTCCGTTGTTATTATTATTTAATCATACTCGTCCAATATATGACTATCTTTAAATTGAAATCAATATCAACATGATCAATCTCATTGGAGCTCGAGTAAGTATGACTCGGTCTTTTCAACTTGTCTACAATGTTTTACCAAAATTTCTCAATAAAAACAAGCATAGCATCTTGTTTATTTTCAAATCCGCTGATAAAGTTGATTTTTTGTTCACTCTGTTTTTAAGGTAAGTAAATGACCAGCACACGGCAAGCATTCTCCCCACCCATGTTTGCGAAAATATTTGTTGATAACAAGCAGCAATTTTTTAGCAAACACCGAACATCTGTACCTCTCAAAGAAGCTGTTCATGTACAAAGGAAGTTTTCAAAAGAAAAATTACGCACGTGGGAGGCACACTTAAAAGCAGATATTGATGATTTGCTTTCTACACCATTTCACCTCTCCAAGCTACGTGGCTGGCTCGGATTCGCTAATGCCTATCGTATTGCGTTTACATTTTCACGCCTGACCGACCAAGCGTTTTTTCTAATTGTAGACAAGTGGTCCTATTTTTTGCGCAATAATTTATATCTCCCATTCAATCTTGACGAAATGAATCGCAATATTAATGGCCCAACAGCAACGTTTAGAGCGCTCAGTGTGGGTTTATTTGTCGCTCGCTTTTTGGTGAACCTCTGTCTTGTCATTCAGCATACCTTATTCCCGACCGCAGATGAGGTCAACATTCCAGCTTCAGCACGGTTTTATCAAGCGATCAAAGAACATTACCCGCAACTGTTGAATGATTTGGTATGGACCATAACCAATGCACTCACAAATTATGCTGCATTTTTTAAAATCTCAAGCCACACCGCCAGCGGATTACTCATTGCAGGTTTAACATTTGACTTTGCCTTACTGACTTACCGACTGTGGGATGCTGAAAAAGAGCATAAAACTAAATGCCTACAATACACACGAGAAAAACAAACCATTCAACAGCAATTGAAACAATTACTAAAAAATCAAAAAATAGATAAAAATCATCTTACGGCACTCCAGCAACAATTGGCTTGCATTGAGGCAAAAATGGAAGAGCAGCAACTTAAAATGCGTGTTTTGCAAGCTAATTTTTATGCTAATCTTCTCGCTGCAACCTTAATTGTTTCAAGTTGCACGTTATCATTTCTCGTTGCATCTCCTGCAGCCATTGCCGCTTGTTATTTATTGATTGTGGTCGGTACAGCACTTTATATTTCGGCCGATCAGTACAGTGAATATAAAGAAAAAACTTTCAGACAAGAACGTCTTGAGTTAAAAGGCGATAGAAAACAACTCAATCAAGCCAAGCAAGATACAGCACTGGCGTGGAAAAATTTTGTAACGGCAATGCTTAAAAATACATTTATACCACTGCTCATCATGGGGACTTTAGCCTTTAGCTGGCACGCCGCTCTCGTTTTGCTGGTTCTTTTTATTGCGCATGAATATGCAACGAAATATAAAAAGACAGATACAGCATACAAAGCACAACATTTATTTGCAAAACCAGGTCACTCGCCGTTGAAAGATAACGCATTTGTCGAAGAGCAACGCCCTGCAGCGGCGGCGTTAACAAGTTAATAATAATTACTGAATTTTCCTGTTTTTCGTTTTATACTCAAAGATAAGGGGCAAAAACGGAGAACAGGGAATGGCTACTCAGGAATTTTTAGAAGGACATGCGCGTCGATATGCAAACGACAAGGCAGAAGAATTAAGTCTCAGTGAATACTTAGATCTTTGCAAGGAAAACTCCGCAGCTTACGCAAATCCAGCAGAGCGATTACTGATGGCTATCGGTGAACCCGAGATGCTTGATACACGCCACGACCCCATTTTGTCACGTATTTTTTCAAATAAAATTATCCCGCGCTATGACGTCTTTAAAGAATTCTATGGCATGGAAGAAGCAATAGAGCAAATTGTTGGTTTCCTCAAACACTCGGCTCAAGGTTTAGAAGAAACAAAGCAAGTTCTTTACCTCCTCGGGCCGGTCGGTGGTGGCAAATCCTCTCTTGCAGAAAAACTTAAAGAGCTCATGCAAAAAGTACCCTTTTACGCTATCAAAGGTTCTCCTGTGTTCGACTCACCACTTTCTTTGTTCAATTACGAAGAAGACGCCGCTTTATTACTTGAGGAGTACGGCGTCCCACAACGCTGCTTAAGATACATCCTCTCACCCTGGGCTGCTAAGCGCTTGGAAGAGTACAATGGTGACATCAACCAATTTCGTGTCATAAAAGTTAAGCCCTCCAAACTCAAACAAATTGGACTCGCCAAAACAGAACCGGGAGATGAAAATAACCAAGATATTTCCTCATTGGTTGGAAAAATTGATATTCGACAATTAGAGGAGTTTTCTCAGGACGATCCAGATGCATACAGTTACTCTGGTGGTTTGTGTCGAGCAAACCGAGGCCTCTTAGAATTTGTGGAAATGTTTAAAGCGCCTATTAAGGTACTACACCCACTCCTCACAGCCACACAAGAAGGTAATTACAACGCGACAGAAGGATTATCTTCCATTCCCTTTGAAGGTATTATTCTAGCACACTCTAATGAATCTGAATGGCAAGCGTTTCGCAACAATAAAAATAATGAAGCGTTTATCGATAGAATCAATATCGTCAAAGTTCCTTACTGCCTGCGCGTCACGGAGGAATTTAAAATCTATCAGAAGCTTATCGACAATAGCTCCTTAAGCAAAGCACCCTGTGCACCAGGGACACTGGAGATGCTCGCGCAATTTGCTGTCTTGACACGCCTAAAAGAACCTCAAAATTCGAGCATCTATTCCAAGGTACGTGTATACAATGGTGAGAGTCTGAAAGATACGGACCCGAAAGCAAAATCATATCAAGAATATCGTGACACTGCGGGTGTTGACGAAGGCATGAGTGGTATTTCAACACGCTTTGCCTTTAAAATTCTTTCTAAAGTCTTTAACTTTGATCTCAGTGAAGTTGCAGCAAACCCCGTGCATTTACTTTATATTCTGGAACGACAAATTGAGCAAGAACAGTTACCACAAGAACAGCATGATAAATATCTCAACTTTATCAAAGAATATCTTTCACCCAAATATGTAGAGTTTATCGGCAAAGAAATTCAAACCGCTTATCTTGAGTCTTACTCTGAATATGGCCAAAATATTTTTGATCGCTATATTACGTATGCAGACTTTTGGATCCAAGATCAAGATTATCGTGATCCTGATACGGGTGAAATCTTTGATAGAGGCGCGCTCAATGCGGATCTAGAAAAAATTGAAAAACCTGCCGGTATCTCAAATCCTAAAGATTTTCGTAATGAGGTCGTCAATTTTGTGCTACGCGCTCGTGCCAACAATAATAGTAAAAATCCTCGCTGGAACAGTTATGAAAAACTCAAAACCGTTATTGAGAAAAAAATGTTCACAAATACAGAGGATTTGCTGCCGGTCATCTCATTCAATGCGAAATCTTCTGAAGAAGATAAGAAAAAACATGCTGAATTTATCGCAAGAATGATGGAAAAGGGCTACACCGCAAAACAGGTACGTTTGCTTTGTGAGTGGTATTTACGCGTTCGTAAATCACAATAAAATGAAGGTTCCACATGAGCCAAGTGATAGATAGACGCCTCAATGCGGGTAAAAAAAGCACTGTCAATCGACAACGTTTTTTACGTCGATACAAAAATCAAATTAAAGAAGCTGTCTCCAATGCGATTGGAAAACGCAGTATCACTGAGGTCAATAAAGGTGAAAAGGTAACAATTCCCTCAAAGGATCTTGCTGAGCCTCGTTTTGCTCGTGGTCAAGGCGGACAAGTTGAGCGCGTACTTCCCGGCAACAGTGAATACTTAGCGGGCGATAAAATTAAGCGAAATGACACAAATAGTCAAGGATCAGGCAGTGGTGGAGAGGCCAGCAACAGCGGCGAAGGAGAAGATGAATTCTCTTTTGAGCTTTCTCGAGAAGAGTTTTTAGAAATTTATTTCGATGAGCTTGAGCTTCCCGATCTCATCAAAAAAGAACTTGCGCAAATCAGCACGTTTAAAACGGTTCGGGCAGGTGTCACGACCACTGGAATCCCTACAAATCTTAATATTATCCGCTCAATGCGACAAGCGGTCAGCCGCAGAATTGCACTCGCGTCACCACATAAACGAGAGCTTAAAAAAGCACAAAAAACACTTGATGAGCTCAATGCCACACCTGTGCCAGATGAAATAGAGCGCTTGCGCCTTCAAGCACTGGTTGCTACGTTAACTAAAAAAATTAATGCGACACCTTTCATTGATACCATTGATTTACGTTATAACAATCGTACTCGTATCCCTTCTCCATCGACGCAAGCCGTCATGTTTTGCATTATGGATGTTTCAGGCTCCATGGACGAAAACAAAAAAGAAGTCGCCAAACGATTTTTTATCTTACTTTATTTATTTTTAACAAAAAACTATAACAAAATTGAACTGGTTTTCATTCGTCATCATACCTCAGCCAAAGAAGTCAGCGAAGAAGATTTTTTTTACTCAAGAGAAACAGGCGGCACAGTTGTCTCCAGCGCACTAGAACTCATGCATCAAATTATTTCTAAACGCTATCCGCCTACGGCTTGGAATATCTACGCGGCACAAGCTTCTGATGGCGATAACTGGAACGCTGATTCACCTTATTGCCTTGAAATACTGCAACATAAACTCATACCCATGCTACAGTACTTCGCCTATATTGAAATCATGCCAAGGCATCACCAAAGTTTATGGGAAATGTATCAACAATTAGCAGAGCAATTTCCACAATTCGCCATGGAAAATATTGATACCGTTGCGGACATCTATCCTGTATTTAGAGCGCTCTTTAAAAGGAAGACCGTATGAAGAAGAATAAACCGCTTTCAGTTGGCGGAGAGTGGACTTTCGAACTCATTCAAGCGTACGATCAAGAAATCGCGCGAATTGCCAAAGATTTCAGACTAGATACTTACCCTAATCAAATAGAAGTTATTTCTGCTGAACAAATGCTAGACTGCTACGCTTCCGTCGGTATGCCAATTGGTTACCATCACTGGTCTTTTGGAAAACACTTTGTCGGTGTTGAAAAAAGCTATCAGCGCGGCGAAATGGGGCTGGCTTATGAACTCGTGATTAACTCAAATCCATGCATTGCCTACCTCATGGAAGAAAATACCATGCCCATGCAAGCATTAGTCATCGCACATGCGTGTTATGGTCATAATTCATTTTTTAAAAATAATTATTTGTTCAATATGTGGACTTCTGCTGATGCCATCATTGATTATTTGGTTTTTGCTCGTCATTATATTACAGAATGCGAAGAGAAATATGGTATTGATGAAGTAGAGTCTATTTTAGATGCTTGCCATGCCCTGATGAATTACGGCGTAGATCGATACAAGCATCCTGCAGGATTGTCATTACAAGAAGAAAAAATTCGTCAGCGCAATCGCGAAGCTTATCTTGAATCTCAAGTCAATGAGTTATGGCGTACGATTCCTACACAAAAAAATAATTCTAATGAACCTGAAAAGGCACGCTACCCAACTGAGCCGCAAGAAAACATTCTTTATTTTATCGAAAAGAATGCACCGCTCTTAAAACCTTGGCAACGTGAAATTGTTCGCATTGTAAGAAAAATTGCTCAATATTTTTATCCTCAAGGCCAAACCAAAGTCATGAATGAAGGATGGGCGTGTTTTTGGCACTATACACTTCTACATGCACTCTATGATGAACGACTGGTCACCGATGAATTTATGCTGGAAATTTTAACAAACCACGCCAATGTCATCATGCAACTCCCTTATCATCATCCTTACTATAATGGCATTAATCCTTATGCCCTTGGATATGGCATGATGCAAGATATCAAACGCATCTGTGAATCACCCACGCCGGAAGACAAGCACTGGTTTCCACATTTGGTCCATACAGATTGGCTCACCACACTTGATACTGCGATGCGAAATTACAAAGACGAGAGCTTCATTGCACAATATCTATCGCCCAAACTCATGCGCGAACTCAAACTGTTT
>JAHFRX010000003.1 GCA_023266075.1 Legionellaceae bacterium
ACACGTTTTTACGTCGGTAAACTGCGTGAACACATTCACCGGTAAAATAGTACTCTGTGGCGCAACGCCAAACAACGATTGACCATAGGCCCATTTTCCTGTGGCAGCGATAATTCCTGCAACCATTGTGCCATGATGATAACCCGCACAGTCTATGCAAGAAGGTGCTGCAGATAAACCAAATTCACCAGCATCGGTAAAATGAACACCCGGTAATATATTGGCGTTTAAGGCGTCATGGGTCATGATGCCTGTATCAAGGACCGCTACAGTGACATGCGGCGCACTTGTCGTAAAATCAACCCACGTTGTTTCAGCCTCAATACCGCCAGGTGGTGTTTGTAAATTCCATTGCCTAAAGGCCTCTGCTGGAGAAACGTCCATCATCGACGATAAAAAGTTAGGTATCACCTCAGCCACTCGCGAGGACTCTTTAATTTTAGCCATTATCGTCAATAAAGCTTCTTTCGAATAACATTCAACACCGACATCACTCGGTTGTAACAATGCTATACGTTGCGGGTCAAGTTCGACATGAACGACATAATATCCCTGAGACATCCATGTTGCCTGAGTGAATATTACTCCAGAAGTAGAAATAGGACGTAAATCTTCACGCGTTAATCGTGTTGCCGCCAAAAATGTGGGTGGAGAATGATGAAATTTAATCAAAAATGAGGGGTTTGGTCCAAGTAAAGTGCATGATGTATTTGAACTGCGAGTATTCGCGTGCACGAGTGAACAATACAAAAACATCAAGCATAGCCCAGCAGTAACAGCACGAGACCACTTAAAATTCATTCGCTATCAGTAGGCCTCTCTGTAGAGTATCCGTTATCCATTCCATCACATCCTGCTGATATGCGTCCGATGGCCCCGAATATTTTTCAGCAAGCATCTGTGCTAATTCTAAGACTGTTTTCGGTGTTTCTAGAAATAGCCATAAATCAACAGCCGATCCATTAAAATGATAGAGATTATCATCCGTGGGACTTAAGATAACAATTTCATCATGAATGTGCGTGTAACAAGCCTTTGTATTTCTTCCAATAGAAGCGTATAAATGATTCATGCGTTCATTCCTTATTCGGTGCATATAAAACATAATGCAAACAAGTCTCTCGGTGCCAATGGCTGATGTTGATGCTGGAAGCATCCGTTTGGCAGGCCTTAAAGTGCATCGTCATCTCCTACTTTCCTTCTCAAAATTGCTGACTTAGACCAATATTCTCTCGATTGCATTTCCTTCAAACGGCTTTCTGTACGCAAAAAAGTCTGGCGCATGGGACCTTTTGCATAGAGCCCTTCGGGAGGCGCTGCTGCTAATAACACAAGGTGTGCTTTTTTATCATAAAGCACATCGATAAAATGTATCAATAAAAGCGCGTGCGTCGTGTCATCGGGCAATATCACGGGCACATTGCTGACAAAGATAGTTTGGTATTTATCAGCAATTTCCAAATAATCTAACGGACTGCGCGGTAAACTACAAATCACATTAAAATCAAACCAAATCGCGACATCACCTTTTTTCACATACGTAATGTCGCGATTTTGAATCTTAATCACGCCACCTCTTTCTGTTTGCCCCGACAATGATGAAAATGCCGCTGCAAATACAGCGTCATTTTCATCATTGACGGGTGTTAAATATGCTTTTGGTAAACTTATCTTACCTAATCTATGATCGGCTTTATCATCCAATACCATCACCGTGCAATGCACTTTAATCAGTTCAATGGCCGGAATAAACCGTTCACGATGCACACCATCTAAATATAAATCATCTGGCCTTGTATTTGCCGTAATCACCAAAACCACACCCAGCGATATCAATTGCTTTAAAAGATCGGCTAAAATTAACGCGTCAGCAACGTCATGAACCAAAAATTCATCTAAACATAATAACCGCGCCGAACTCGCCAATCTTTTAGCAACACGCTCTAATGGGTTGCGTATACCCTGCAAACGACGCAATTCTGCATCAATATACTGCATAAAGTGATGAAAATGGTAACGCGCTTTAGGCACATCACCGACGATGTTATAAAACAAATCCAGTACATAGGTTTTCCCCACACCCACAGGACCATAAAGATACAGCCCTTGGCACGCTTTTCGTCTAAAAAACCATGTGCGCATCGCCAATGTAGGGCGCATCTCATCCAAGATAAGTACGGCCTGACGCTGCGCTTTTGATGATTGAATTTCACCAGCATCAATAGCAGCATCATAGCGTTGTATAAGCTTCATCATTCTTTAAGATAGTCTGGGATCGTTGCCATTAATTGTGCCTTTAAAGCAATCAATTGCCCATGGAAAAAATGCCCCGCGTCAGGAAAACGTAAAACAGGTATAGACGCTTGCTCTGCAAACTCAAACACGAGCCTCGGCGGCGAAACATCATCCAACGCCCCTTGTACAATAAACCATGTTGCGCTTTTAATCGCCCACGCTTGATAGTCATAATGATGTACGGGCGGTGCCACGGTGATTAATAACGCATGTGGATACTGAGCTGCGGCACGGTAGGCCACGTAAGAACCAAATGAAAACCCAGCAAAACAAATACGTGCATTGGGTAAATACGCTAAACTGTGTTCGACGACACACAGCATATCCTCACTCTCACCGATACCCGCGTCATAATGACCTGACGATCGCCCTACGCCACGAAAATTAAAGCGAAGACTTGCAATCCCTAAATCCTTAAATACGCGCGCTAACGTCGTCACAACTTTATTATGCATCGTGCCACCTTGTAGTGAGTGCGGATGACCTAAAATTGCCACGTAATGAGAAGACGGCGCCTCTGGAAGCGTTAAAATTGTTTCGAGCGGACCCATCTTGCCCGATAAAAAGAGAGAATGTTCACCCGCTGCTTGATTAAATATATTCATGATTTCCACACGACCCTTATCTGTTCGGCGCTGTAAACTTCCCCAAACAATGTATTGTCTTTTTTACTTCTGCAAAAGCAACATGCAAAGGATTGATCACTAAATTAAGCTCCTCTGGCACCATGACTGAAGGAATCGCCATTGCTAAATATTGATGAGGATGATAAAAATTTTTCGCAGCAAAATCACGACCAGAATCAGGTGAGGGTGTATTTTGCCACGCTTGAGGTAAATCGGAATGGCTGTATTGAATGATGAGCTCATCTGAAATGTCGATCGAAAATTTATAGTAGCTAAATCCAGACACAGAAAGACCATTATGCGACAACCACTCTAAGGTGCAAAGAGATATTGATTGTGAACAATAGATGGCTCTTGTACCTTTATGGCTCCATCTACCCGCAACATACAATCCACCATCACCAGAGAAAACATCCTCTATTTGTTGGTTTTGAGCGCCTCGAAACCAAATAGACATCAGTTATATATTCCATATTTAATTTGTAATAAGGCTTGCTCCACAAGGCGATGCCCGGCTTCTGTATCCAATAAATCCATAGGAATTTGATCTCCTAAAGAAGGAATTTTTCTATACAGCCAATGTTTAGATTCTTCATTTCCCAAGACTTCCTGCGCACGTTGCACCACAGAAAAGAGCCTTAAGAATTTTTCTGTCGAACTAGAATCAAGTAATCGATGCTCTTTTTTCTTGGCAAAATAAGTGGATGTCGTAATTTTTAATCGACTTAAGACATCTTTTACCATAAAAGATTGCTCATTCAGGAAATTTTCAATTAAATCAGGATGAATACCTTTTCGTACAATTTCTATTTCTTTGATAGGATCTGTCGCATAACGCATCAACTGATTTTTACTAGATAACATCATCATTTCTCCTTATTACACTCATAATAGGTCTAAATACGTAATTAATCAACTCTATATTTAGAATTTAATCTTGATTGAAATTTTTCGAATTTGCATTATGATGTACATTGCATTGACTCATTCGTGAGCAATGACATCTAAAAATAAAACTCACACGGTAAGGAGGACTTGATCCATGAGACAGGTACCTAAAGAACACATTCATTTATCTTATTTTTGCATACCTCTTATCACAGGGGGCTTCTAATGAACATCCTAGACTTCAAACGTAAAAAACAACAACAACAAAAAATCACGATGCTGACCTGCTACGATTACCCTTCTGCACGCATGATTGCAGAATCCGAAATCGATTGTGTTTTGGTCGGCGATTCAGTTGCAATGGTCGTTCACGGCTATTCAACGACGATTAACGCCACCATGGAAATGATGGTCATGCACACAAAAGCGGTGGCTCGCGGCATTGGAAAACAATTTCTCATCAGTGACTTACCTTTTCTCTCCTATCGCGCGGGAATCAACACAACGGTAGCGCATGTGACACAATTGATGCAGGCCGGGGCACGCGGCATTAAACTCGAGGGGGCAGATGAAGATGCACTATCCACCATACAACATCTCGTCCATTCAGGCGTACCTATTATGGGACACATTGGTTTAACACCACAATCCGTGCATCAATTGGGGGGATTTAAAGTCCAAGGCAAAAAAGAGTCGGAGGCGCGCCGTCTGATTGATGAGGCAAAAGCACTCGAAGCCGCAGGTTGCTTCGCCATTGTCCTCGAATGCATTCCACAAGCCCTGGCAGAAGCCATTACCGAAACTTTAAGTATCCCCACCATCGGCATTGGCGCAAGTATTGCGACAGACGGCCAAGTATTGGTATGGCATGATTTACTCGGCCTACAAACAGATTATTTACCTCGATTTGCAAAGCAATATTTACCCGGTAAAGAAGTCATGCTAAATGCCATCAATCACTACGCCGAACAAGTACAACACGCTCATTTCCCAACAGAGGAGCACACTTACGCATGAAACAATTCAATCAGATTCAAGCCTGGCTTGAAGAAAGACGTACACGTGGCATGAGAACGCTTGGCTTTGTCCCCACAATGGGTAACCTACATATGGGCCACATATCACTCATCCAACACAGTCAAAAAGACAATGATGATACATTGGTCAGTATTTTTGTGAATCAAGCACAATTCAATACACCCGAAGATTACCAGAATTACCCAAGAACACTTGAGGCTGATTTAACGTACTTAAAAGACGCCAATGTGACCTACTGTCTGCTCCCTAATAGGGATGAAATTTATTCAGATGATTATCGCTTTCAAATTCATGAAACCACACACCATCTTAAATTAGAAGGCAAGCACCGTCCAGGTCACTTCACTGGCGTACTCACTGTCATCATGAAGCTCTTAAATATCACGCAACCCACACGATTATATCTGGGTGAAAAAGATTTTGAGCAATTACAATATATCAAAGACATGGTGGCCGCGTTTTTTATGGATGTTGACGTCATTGGCGGTCCAACACTCCGAGAAGAGAGCGGTCTTGCCTATAGCTCTCGAAACAATCGCTTAAGCCCTGCGGGTCGAAAAAAAGCCGATGCGTTTGCAAAATGCTTTTTAAGCGCTGCGTCACTGGAAAACGCACGTGAGGCATTGTCTGCATTTGATGTAGAATATCTCGAAGAAGATTTCCAACGTCGCTTTGTCGTCGTCAACATCGAGGGTGTAAGGCTCATTGATAATGTCGCGCTTTCAAACTAACTGTGACAAGAAATCAGTCGGGACTTAAATAACACCCGTCAATGTCGACAGCATCTGCTGCAATGAAGATAATTGACCTTTAACATCACTCAATGCATGCTGTGCCGCTAGTGCGGCATGCGGAGTTTCTTTGTTTTGCTCTAACGCTAATGTCAGTGCTGACTGCTGGAGTAACAGGCGATCGCGATCTTGAAAAATCGTATCCAGCCACTGCTGCCTTGTCACCAATTGCTTCATATGAATACTGGTCTTCATCGGTGTTGTTTTTTTTCGTCGATACTGCTGGCAAAGCTGCAATAACACCTGCATCTTTAAACTCATCTGTTGCGTACGATACAATACCGCCGGCGAAGTTTGGTCGGATACCGTCATCAACAGCCCCTTCAAGTGTACTAAATCTGCATGAACTTCCTCAACACACGCAAGAGCGCTCATCCACTCCGCATATTGACTTGACCTAAACAGCCCTCTTGGAAGCTCAAAGCACCAAATTTTACCTATTTCATCCAATCGATATTCTAGCTCGGGCAAGCGATTGGTTAATATTTCAATCATCTCAATGATAGATGACATCGTGATCTTCCTTAGTCGGTTAGAAAAAATAACTTATGCTTGAAAGAGAAGAATGACTCCACTATAGTTCATCATATACTTCCTCATTATTTTAATCGTTTTTCAATGGGTAAAATAGCACTTTATTTAGCTGGGGGTGGTGCAAGAGGTGCTTATCAGGCAGGCGTCCTCAAAGCCATTCATCAGATTCTTCAAACCAGAGTCTCACCATTTCATATGATTACTGGCGTCAGTGTGGGTAGTATTAATGCCGCCATTTTAGCACAGTATGCCAATGATTTTGCAACAGGCGTCAATCGCCTAGAAGATTTATGGCGCAATATTCATTGCCAACAAATATATAACGCCAGTAATTATTCTTTAAGTAAATCTCTCGCACGAAACCTCAGTCATTTTTTAATTCGTCAACGAAAATCAGGATTCTTGCTCGATACAAGCCCACTGCTCCAATTTATCGAAGAAAATGTGGACTTCAATCAGATTCGAGAAAATATTCAACATAAATATCTCGAAACGCTAGAAGTCATTAGCAATTGCTATGAGGTGCAACAAACCATCTCATTTTATGAGCACTACGCACCTCATTTTAATGACTGGCATTATCCGCGTCATGCCAGCCAACGTTGCCACTTTACAGCGAACCACATTTTAGCCTCAAGCGCACTGCCTTTATTCTTTCCACCCATCAATCTTGATGGTTTCAATTATGGTGATGGAAGTATTGGTCTAGTTTCCCCACTACGCGGCGCGTTGCGCTTTAACGTGGATAAAATCCTCATTTTAGGTACACGACAACTACCCATGTTGCCTCATGTCGAAAAATGGCGAAGCTCAGATATTGGTTTTGCGCATATTTTAGGTAATATGCTCAATGGTTTATTCCTGGATAATCTTGATAGAGATATCGAAACGGTCAATCATATGAACGACATCGCACGTTTACTCTCGATCTGGAAAAAACGCCAATCTCCCTGGCGGCCCGTCGAAACCATGCATCTACGGCCAAGTACGGATGTCGCATCAATCGCTCAAAATAAATACAAAAGCATGCCCACTTTATTGCGCTTTTGTCTAAATTTACTTGGCGCACAACATCATTCCGGTGATCTCTTAAGCTTCTTGCTTTTCGAAAAGGAGTTTACACAAGAGTTGATTCATTTGGGCTACCACGACACACTGTCTAATGCAGCCGCCATCCAAACTTTTTTTCAAAATTAAGTGTCACTATAAAACGATGACACAGGTGATCTGGAATCTATTTTAAAAGCTCGGGTAAATGCATTAATCCCCACTCCATAGGATATACCGTGATACAACCCAGATGAAGCACTTCCTGCCCTAAATAAAACAGATAGCATTTTGCCATCGGATAGTCATGCTGAAACTCCTTTAATCCATTCAACATACGTGACGTCATCGTCGTGGTATGTTTGATTTCAAATGCCCACAATCCCTCTTCGCCGTACACCACAAAATCAACTTCTAAACCATTTGAAGTTCGCCAATAATACAGCTGTTTATCCCAACAATAATAATCATTCAATGCTAAGAAAACCTGCATAAAACATGTTTCAAGCCCCGCACCCTCTATTTCTGATGGCGTGTCCAAAATACCCTTGGGTCGCAAATATCGATAAATACCTGCATCAAAATAATAAAACCGATCTTTCTGAATCAGGCGTCTTTTTGCACGTTTCGTAAAAGTGGGAATGCGATGTGCTATCAATAAGGCTTCAAGAATACTATAGTAATTTTGAATCACTTGCCTATCAACACCAACTTCCCTTGCAATTTCTGAAGCATTGATTGTCGCGCCTTGTGAAAAACTAGCTATCTCTAAAAACCGTGTAAATGCTGTAAGATTTCGTGTTAGTCCTTCTTGCATAATTTCTTCTTGAAGGTAAGTCTCTATATACGTTTTTAAATAGCGTGACGGATCTTGATAGGTATAAATAGAGGGCAACAAACCAAACTGCAACGCATTTTTCAGACTAAACTGATCTCCTAACTCCTGAGGCACAAGGGGATGCATGGTATAGCGCAATGCACGCCCAGCGAGTAAATTCACGCCTTGACGCTTCAATTTTCGCGCAGAAGAACCTGTTAAAATAAATTTAACACTTTCATGCTCAATGAGACGATGCACTTCATTTAACAGCTCTGGAATACGTTGAATCTCATCAATAATCACCCAGTTTGTATACTGTGGTGGGATACGATCTCGGAGGCGAGCAGGATTTGCAAGCAATTGGCGATAAATATTAAAATCAAGCATATCCAAATACACAACATCAGGAACATGGGACCTTAGCCAAACGGTCTTACCTGTTCCACGCGGACCTAATAAAAACAAGCTATTTTGTTGTTCTAATGGTAAATTTAAAAGTCTTGGAAACATATTTCTGCATTTTGATGTCGATAACATCATTTTACATTGTATTTTGATGTCGTCAACATTGTTTTACATTGGGGATATCCCATGCCAAATGGTAAAAGCTTCTCTGGCTTGCTCCACCAACATTGAAAAACCATCGGAAGCGATGCAGTAATGGGTATTTGCCCATTGCACAAACGGCGTTTTAGCCGCTTTACAATAGGTCAAATCATAACAGTATGGCCGGGGAGCCAACCATGTCGTGGGTAATGCCTCAACATCAAGCTGTCCTGCCGTCGCATTGATCAACACATCAAACTCACCCACGCGCTCCTGCATATCAATAACTGAGATGTCATCAAGAGCGATGCTTAAAAGCATCGCTCTTTCAAGCGTGCGATTTACAAGCGTGATATGCACACCGTTATCTTGTAATGCTGGGATAATGCCACGTGCTGCACCACCTGCTCCCAGAATTAAAACACGTCGCCCCGACAGTGTCAGAACTTTTTCCAATGCCCGGCAAAGACCAATACCATCCGTATTATCGGCATGTAAAAGACCTTTTTCCATCCATAGCGTATTTGCTGAGCACGCACGTTGACAACGCGATGTTCTTATCTCACTCATCGCAAATGCTTGTTCTTTAAATGGCGCTGTGATGTTTAATCCAAGTCCGCCCTGCTCAAAGAACAACGTCACTTGTGCTTCAAAATCAGACTCGACCAAGATACGTTCATAATGGATGGTTTTGCCGACGTTACTTGCAAATTGCTGATGAATCAATGGCGACAAACTATGCGCAATAGGATTGCCCATCACCGCATAGGTTTCAAGCCTCATGCATTTTCCAGACTCTTAGTGACTTTTTCAGTCAGATCTTTTGACAACGGATGTGTGGCCAGTTTTTCTAATTCTTTTAACATCAAAATTTGTCTGGGTTTATCGTAACGCTGCCAACGTGTAAATGGTGTGGCAAGCGATGAAGCCACTTGCGCATTGATTTTATCTAACTGTAATACCATCTCCGTTAAAAAACGATACCCACTGCCATCGATCGCATGAAAGTGACGAGGATTTGAATGACAAAAAGCGCCAATCAATGAACGTACTTTATTGGGATTTGTCATCACAAATTTAGGATGCCTCAGGAGGGAGCGCACAACAGACAATGTATCCGGCGCTTCACTTGTCGCTTGTACCAAAAACCATTTATCAAGCACTAAATCATTGCCTTTCCATTTGTTATAAAATCGCTCTAACGCAAAAGCACGCTTTTCTTTATCAGGTCCATTCACCAGTAATACCAAGCTACCCAAAACATCCGTCATTGTTTTTGCATGTAGAAACTGCGCCTCACAATACGATAGCGCATGAGGTTGTAAAGCGGTCATCATTAACCATAAACAGATTTGCTTCAGCCGTCGTCTTGCGTAGGCATCACCATGCATGCCATGATCTTCTTCTTTCGCCAAACGTTCATACAACACAAATGCATCGTGACACAATGCTACAGATAACTGTTTTTTGAAAACATCGCGCGCACGTTCAAGTCGTGCAACATCAACCTCTCGCATGGTGTTTGCCAATATTTCAAATAGCGGTAACGTCAATAATTCTGCTCGCAGGGCAGGATCTAGTGTTTCGTCATTCAACACATCTTGATAAACATGCAGTAAAGCGTCATTGATGACCCAATCTGTCTCGGGTTTTTGATACCAATCACACAATATATTTTGTGCAAGTTGCTGTGCAATATCCCATTTCACAAACCCATTCTCATCATACCGCAGCATTAACAAAAGCTCATCGACAGACGATTGGCGCGTCAAAATAATGGGTGCAGAAAAATCTTGTAAGAGTGATAATAGCGGCTTTTTTTTGAGTCCAGAGACTTCAAACGTTTGAGATGCTTGTGTTAACTCAAAATAATCCGTGGAAAGATTGATTGCATTGCCATAGTGATCGAAAAGTCGGTATCGAATCGGAATCACAAAAGGTTTTTTAATCTGGCCATCCGGCGTCGTGGGACAGGTTTGCTCAAAAGTGACGCGCAATGTGCCTTCTTCATAAGACTCCGATAAAAGCGTCACATGGGGCGTACCTGCTTGACTGTACCACAGCATAAATTGCGACATATCACGCTGATTTGCATCACTCATCGCTTGAACAAAATCATCAATCGTCACCGCTTGACCATCATGACGTTGAAAATACAGATTCATACCATGCCTAAATCCGGCCTTACCCAATAACGTTGATTGCATACGAATAACTTCAGCGCCTTTATTGTAGATGGTTGTCGTATAGAAATTATTAATTTCTTGATAAGACAGAGGACGTACAGGATGTGCCATACGACCCGCATCTTCCGGAAATTGTGTTTGTCGTAAAAGACGCACATCAATAATACGACTCACATCTCGCGAATTCATATCACACGAAAACTCTTGGTCACGAAATACGGTCAGCCCCTCTTTTAAACTGAGTTGGAACCAATCACGGCACGTCACACGATTGCCCGTCCAATTATGAAAATACTCATGTGCAACAACACCTTCAATATCCGCATAATCACTGTCTGTAGCGGTGTCTGGGCACGCTAGAATATACTTAGCATTAAAAATATTGAGACCCTTGTTTTCCATGGCGCCCATATTAAAATCACTGACCGCAACAATCATATATAAGTCTAAATCGTACTCACGCCCAAACTGCTCCTCATCCCAACGCATTGCCTGCCTCAAAGAGTGCATCGCATGTGCACATTTATTTTCATTGCCATGCTCCACGTAAATGCGCAAATCAATATGGCGACCAGAACATGTTTCAAATGTATCTTGCACACACGCAAGATCTCCTGCAACCAAAGCAAATAGATAAGAAGGTTTTTTAAAAGGATCGTGCCACAACGCCCAATGCCGCCCATCATCCATATCTTGTCCATCCACCCAATTACCATTAGACAATAACACGGGGTATGTCGCTTTATCTGCGATAATTTTTGTTGTAAAAACGGTCAATACATCGGGTCTATCCAAGAAATAGGTGATTCGTCTAAAGCCCTCTGCTTCACACTGCGTACAAAACAACGCATTTGACCGATAGAGCCCCGACAACGCTGTATTATGTTGCGGCTCCAAGCGAGTTACAATCGTCAAGATAAATTCATCTAATGTCGTATGCATCACTAACCGTTCGCCATCGTCATGCACGGTATAATCTGAGAAGGTCACGCCGTTCAAACAGATATCAACAAGCGTTAACGCCTCACCTAACAAACAGAGATCACCTGCTGATTGACGTTTAAATGTCATCCGATTTTCAACCACCGCATGTGAGTCAAACAACGCTATTTCAAGAAAAACCGCCTCAATTGAAAAATTCGATGCACGGTAATCTTTCAAAAAAATAGTCTCATTCTTTGGCATTATTCATCCTTTTTAAACTGTTCTGGATACATAGAATTCACAGCTTGAATATCTAGCGGGCTAATTTCATCACGCTGACCAATCGTAGCACCTTCGACAAGTGGCACGATCGTTTTTTCACCATTTTTAGAAAAAGCATATGCAGAATAATGCATAATGGACTGATAATTGTAAGGACCATAATCCGTGCCATTGGTTAAATGTTGCTCAAAATTATATCTAGCGTGCTCTTCAATATTCTCCCACAGAATACGCACGTAACTATCTCTATCAACTCTTGATTGCTCATGCCACAAACCCAGCACATGTCCAATTTCATGCGCTGTGATCATTGTTGTGCAACGTGATGACAATTGCACATACTGTCTCCCACCATATCGTCCTACATAAGAGGAGCACATTTTCCCGCCATCAGGAGCAAAAATAACATAATCAGGATACCGCTCTTCATCCGCTTTCGTAATAGGCACAAATTTCACAAACGTCACTTGCTGCCAAAGTGCGAT
This sequence comes from Legionellaceae bacterium, assembly GCA_023266075.1. Taxonomy (GTDB): domain Bacteria; phylum Pseudomonadota; class Gammaproteobacteria; order Legionellales; family Legionellaceae; genus JAGVJT01. The sequence goes on from JAHFRX010000003.1 coordinate 12,463, forward strand.
GGCTTTCATCACTGAATCACGATTTACTTGCGGTAGATGGTCATCAATTTGATACGGCACAATACCACTCAACCAACGATTTGATATCAATTTTATAATGGCGGCTTTCGAAGAAGTATCGTAAGGCGTCAGTTTCTTTAGAATAATATCGCCCTCTGCAATGGCATATCCATTGATTTCCTCATAACTCACCTGCACACGTCCATATACAGGATGCATCATCATCATTTTTTTCACTTCACCGGCATGAGACAATGCAACACTCAAACTCAACACAATAGACATCAGCACACGATAAAAATCATTATTCATATCACACCCTCCTGCTGTATCAGCAACGCGCGTTCATAGACTTCGTTTTTGTGTTTTCCTGTTAATTCTATGGTTAATTTAACGGCCTGTTTTAACGGTAACTCTTTTAGGAGCACCTCTAAATATCGACTTAAATCGTCCTGCACAACCACCATTCGAGGCGGAAGAACTAATACAAATTCCCCCTTCACACGCGCTTTATCTTCCATCAACCAATACGTTAAAGATGCCGCATTATCTCGCCTAAAACACTCATATGTTTTTGTAAGCTCTTTTGCCAGAACAAATTCATAAGCTGCACCAAAAACGTCCCCAATACTTTGTATACAAGCTTCAATACGATGCGTTGATTCATACAATACTAAGGTATGATCTAACATCGCATAACGTTCAAGTTTTTTTAATCGCACACAAGCTTTCGCTGGCAAAAACCCAATAAACGTAAACACATCACTCGGTACACCAGATGCCGAAAGTGCAGCTATCAATGCACACGCACCAGGAATAGGCACAACAGCAATCTCATGCGCTCGCGCCATTTTTACCAAGGTAAAACCAGGGTCACTCATCAGGGGCGTGCCTGCATCACTGACTAACGCACAGCTTTCTCCTTGCAATAGACGATGTAGTGCTTGCTCACTTTGCTGTGTTTCATTATGCGTGTGTAAAGAAAGCAATGGTTTTTTAATCCCAAAAAGCCCCAAAAATGGATGGGTATGACGCGTATCTTCAGCCAGGATAAAATCAACGTGTTTGAGTGTTGTGATGGCTCGAAAGCTCATATCTTCGCGGTTTCCAATGGGCGTTGAGACCAGATATAAAGTCCCAGGACTTGTGATGATGGCCATGATGGTTTATCCTGTCTCGTTCTTTCGTTGGGGTATCCACATATGCGACGCTTTCAATTTTTATTTATCGTACTGATGGTCTTATTTTTGTCAAATTGTAGCACAATAACAGAAACGTCACCACGTAAATCTCAATCGATTTTAAGTCCTTACACCCTACCTGCAACAGCTTACCTTGCGCTGGCTAAAAAGCAAAGTGGAGTAGATCAACAAGAGCTACTGGTGATGGCAGCAGGTCGTTATCTGCAGGATGGTGAATGGCAACACAGTAGCGTCATTTTAGCAGAAATCGCACCTTTATCTTCAGAAACGGCTGACGAAAAAAAAATTCTACAAGCAAAAATTTTACTTCTTCGTGGCCAAACAAATGCTGTCCTCACAACATTGGGTGGCGTCAAAGCGCTCAATCAACTCACAGATTACTATCAAGCTGAATACCATGATACGCTCGCACAAACATACCAAAAACAAAATAATTTAATTTTATCTGTATCAGAACGTATCAAGCTCGAACCATTGCTGCCCGATGAGCAAACGCAACAAAATAATCGTCGTGCACTTTGGCTATCTCTCACTCATCTCCCCATTGAAGAACTCGAAACACTGACACTCGAAACACCCAAAAACTCAGTGATTCAAGGTTGGCTAAAACTCGCAACAATTTCAAGAAAATATCACTTACGTCCACAAATGATGCTCACACAACTAGAACAATGGCAAGAAGAATATCCACATCATCCAGGTATTGGTTTACTTCCTTATTCTCTAAATGAAATGCGTGCACATCTTTATCCGCCACCTAAAAAAATCGCGTTGCTTTTACCGCTCACCGGCGTACTTGCAGGTCCTGGAATTGCTATCAAAGAAGGATTTTTAGCCGCTTTTGAAGCGAGTGGTGCCGCAAAATTTATGCACGTAAGATTTTACGACACCAATGCATTCGCTATTGCAGCATTATATGAACAAGCTTCTGCTGAAGGTGCCGAGCTTATCATCGGCCCATTGACCAAAAACGATGTCGCAACTGTCGCTGAACTTGAACATCCAGTACCCACAATTTTACTCAATGATGTCCATACCACACTTCCCGCGGATATCTTTCAATTCGGATTATCACCTCATCTTGAGGCAAGACAGGTTGCCGCCCGTGCACGAAAAGATGGGCACTCACGTGCGCTCATCATTCGTTTAGACAATGCGTGGGGTGAAGACATCGCTCATGCTTTTCAAGATCAGTGGCTTTCAAGTGGTGGTGAAGTTATTGATACTTTACAGTACCAACCACAAGATAATTTTAATCAACGCATCCGAAGTCTATTACACATTGACGCCAGTGAAACACGCGCACGACAAATCAAACAACTTCTTGGACGTACAATTGAGTCCATCCCTCACCGAAGACAAGATTTTGACATCATCTTTCTAGTCGCCTATCCCTCCAGTGCACGCCAAATCAAACCATTATTAAACTATTACTACGCCGGTGATGTCCCTGTATATGCAACATCGAACGTCTACGCAGGTAGCCTCAACACGATGCGCGATCGAGACTTGAACGGCATTATTTTCTGCGATATCCCTTGGGTATTTTCACACAATTTAGGCGATAAAAACTGGCCCGAGCAACTCAACAGCTACAGCCGTCTTTATGCGTTAGGTATTGATAGTTTTGCACTTGCAACGATGCTCAATGAGCTCATACTATTTCCTGCCATCAACAATGAGAATGGTATCCTCTATTTGAGCACAAATCACCAAATCTCACGAATTTTAGCCTTCGGGCAATTCAAAGAAGGAAAACCAGAGCGACTGCCAGATTGAGGGACGTTTACGAAATACTTCGCCCGCCATCAACACGTAACGTCTGACCTGTCACAAATTGATTTTGAATCAAGGATAAGACCGCAACTGCAATCCACAATGGCTCGCCATGACATTTCAGTGGCGTTCGAGCAATAATCGACGATTTCCCTGTATCACTCAATTGATTTCTCCCTTCAGGCCACGCAATGGCTCCAGGTGCCACAGCATTTACACGCACTGATGGCGCATATTCTTTTGCCAACGCCTCTGTCTGCATTTTAAGTGCTGCTTTGGTTTGGCAGTAAACGCTGTATCCACGTAATGGTTTTTCAGCATGAATGTCGGTTACATTCACAATGACGCCGTGTGATGCTACTGCAAGAAAGGGGAATGCCGCTTCACTCAACCAATAAGGCGCACTGACATTGATTGCCCACATTTGTTCATAAAGATCATTCGATAATACTTCTTGAGGAGGTGTTCGGATAAACAAAGACGCATTATTCACTAAAACATCAAGACGCGACCGCCAGACGATTGCGCGTGACACAAGATCTTGAGCGTCAGTCTGATGCCTTAAAGATACGTGTAATGCAACCGCGCTGTGTGCACGAATCATATTAAAACGCTCAACAAGTGCTCGAGCCTCCCCATGAGACTGATGATAATGCACAATCACGTGATAACCGGCAGCATGTAGCTTTTCTGCAATTGCAGCACCAATCCGTCTTGCAGCACCGGTGATCAGTGCTACGGGTGCTGTATCCATTGCTTGTTGTATAGAAAGTGTCATTATGCATACCTAAAATTTAGTATATATTGTACAATGCCGTTATTATTATTAGATCCATACGATGCAATTTAAAAATTATTTTTTACAACAACTCCAACAACGCACGCATATGCCATTTGTTGAATTTATGCACCATGCTTTATATGCGCCTTATGTTGGATATTATAGCGCGAAATATTCATCTCTTGGAAAAGAGGGTGATTTTATGACTGCGCCTGAGATAACACCTCTGTTTGGTTACACATTGGCCAACCAATGTGCTGATCTCTGGAGCGAATTGACGCACCCCACGCTGTTTGAATTTGGCGCAGGCTCTGGAAAATTATGTGTTGATCTCCTCACAAGACTGAATGAACTTGGGACATTACCAGAAGCTTATGTCATTCTTGATGTCAGTGCGGCCCTCAAAGAAAAACAATACGCTTATATCAACACGCACATCCCTAAGCTCGCCTCCCGTGTGCATTGGTTAAGTCAATGGCCACATGAACATTTTGAGGGCATTGTGATTGCTAATGAAGTATTAGATGCTATGCCCGTACATCGCTTTTTGAAAACAGAAGACGGTTTATTTGAAAGTATGGTATCTCTTAAAGATGATCAATTTGAAGAACAATTTAAGCCTTGCCAAAATACATTATTACACAAGCACGTTGACATGGTACTTAAACATACAACAACGCCGTATCTTTCTGAGGCCAATCTTATCTTAGATAATTGGATGCAACAGTGCAAAAATATGCTGACGAAAGGTGCTATGTTCATCATTGACTACGGCTTTCCGGAGCACGAATATTACCATCCAGATAGAAATCAAGGAACATTGATGTGCCACACGCAACATCGCGCGCACCCGAACCCCTTCGCTCATCCGAGTTTTGACGATATTACGGCGCATGTTGATTTTACACACGTAGCTACGTGTGCACATGAAGCAGGTTTTCATGTTGCAGGATACACGAACCAAGCCTCTTTTCTATTGGCAAATCATTTATTGGATTTTTTACACATCAATAAACAACAAGCAATTCAACAACTCACGCACCCCAGTGAAATGGGTGAGTTGTTTAAAGTGATAGGACTCACCAAAGACATCTCGACACCTCTCCAGGGATTTCAACTCTTTGATAAACGAGCGAGCTTATAACATGACAAAATATTTAACCACTATCGAATTACAAAAAGAATCCATGAAGTTTTCGGCAGGTCATACGACAATTTTTTCAGCCACCAAACGTGAACCCTTGCATGGTCACTGGTATGGCGTTTATCTAGCACTCACAACCTATGTGGAAGAAAATGGCATGACCTTTGACTATCGATATTATAGGCAACGAATTCACGAGCTATGTCAACAACTCAATCAAACTTTTTTAATGCCGATGTACTCACCTTTTCTGCAATACGACTCAGATGACGATTATCATTATTTTACATTCAATCAAAAGAAAATCCCGTTCTTAAAAGAGGATGTCACTTTATTGCCAGTAACGAACATTACCGTCGAAGAGCTATCGCGCTGGTTTATTCTAGAATTAATCAAAGATGAACGCGAACTTGAAAAACATCGTATTGAGCGCCTTGTTGTAAAAGTTTTTTCAGCACCCGGCCAATCAGCAAGTCATTGTTGGGAAAAATGAGTATTTATATTGTCCAAGTCAGTGTATTCAATACCCGACGCGACTATTTTGAATATACATGTGAACATCAACCGCCCATTGGTGGGCGCGTCTGGATCCCTTTTCGCACACGCTCACGTTTGGGTATTGTCATCGGCTTTAGTGAAAAAACACCGGCTTATCCACTCAAACCGATCACAACATCTTTAGATGAAACACCCTTTTTAACAGAGGAAATTTTTGCACTCTGTCGTTGGATAAGCCGATACTATCATGCGCCACTTCCTTTGGTTTTCATACACGCTTTACCTAAGCGCTTTCGTTTAGGTAAAGCACTCAGCACAAGACGTCTTAAAAAAACACCACTACTGACCTTAAACCATGATCCACATCATTTCCCTAAAGTATTAAATCATGAACAAGCACACGCTTTTCATCATATCCTTGAGGGATTAGACCATTTTCATTGCACATTACTACACGGCATCACTGGCAGCGGTAAAACAGAAGTTTATTTACAACTTGCTGCTAAAATTCTCTCAGAAGCACATCAAGTCCTGATTTTAGTGCCCGAAATTGGCTTAACACCACAATGAGTCGCACGCTTTAGCGAACGCTTTCAAGAAGAGCCTATCGCCGTCATCCACTCTCATGTGTCAGAAGCGATGAAAGCCAATCTCTGGCAACACGCCAAAGAAAATAAAATTAGATTAATTATCGGTACGCGTACGGCTTTATTCACACCCATGCCTGAACTTAAGCTCATCATCGTCGATGAAGAGCATGATGCTTCTTTTAAACAAACAGAAGGTGTACGTTTTTCAGCAAGAGACGCAGCAATTTTTCGTGCTCAGCTAAACGATATCCCCATTGTTTTAGGCAGTGCAACACCCAGTCTTGAGAGTCTTTATCATTGTCAAACAGAGAAATATACCAAGCTTACATTGACACATAACGCACAAAACAATACGCCACATTATTATCAATTTGTGGATTTGCGGAATCAACCTACAGAGGAGGGTTTAGCTTTTGAAACAAAACGACTCATTGAAAAAGCACTCACAAGTCAACAACAAGTGCTTATTTTCATTAACCGGCGAGGCTATGCACCCGTTTTGCTCTGTCATCAGTGTCGTTGGATTGCCGATTGCCCGGCATGCGATAGTCATTTAACCCTACATCAATATCAACAGTTGATCTGTCATCATTGCAATTTTACAATGGATCTTCCTAAAAAATGTCCCACCTGTTCTGATACAAATCTTGTTCCCATTGGCAGCGGTACACAGCGAATTCAACAAACGCTCCGCCAACATTTTCCGGAGATCCTTATCACGCGTATCGATCGCGATGAAATTAAAACAAAAGACGCACTCCATCAGTGCCTCTCAAACATTGCAACAGGAAAGCCTCAAATTATTATCGGCACACAAATGCTTGCGAAAGGCCATCATTTTCCAAACCTAAATTTGGTGGTCATTTTAGATACTGATGCAGGCCTTTACAATCAAGATTTTCGTGCACTAGAGCGTTTAAGTCAGCTCATTACACAAGTTGCTGGGCGTGCTGGGCGAGAAAAACAACCCGGTCATATTGTTATACAAACGCATACACCACATCATCCATTGTTAAATCTCCTGGTACAACAAGGTTATCAAGCTTTTATTGATGCCATTCTTCCACAACGCCACACGGCAAACTGGCCTCCGTTTACACATCTTGCTATCATACGTGCAAATGGACGAGCAATGGATAAACTCCTTGAAGGAATGAATGATATTAAAACACGCTTAAAAAATAATGCGCTCACTATCCTTGGACCAGCACCGGCACCACTTGCTCGGAAAAGTGCACAGCATTATATTCAACTTCTGATTAAAACATCTGAGCGGAAAATATTGCATCATTCTTTAAATGCGCTCTCTTTGGAACTTGAGCAACTTGAAAAAACATATCGGATTCGTTGTAGTATCGACATTGATCCAATTTCACTGACTTAAATAAGGAAAATATCTCGATGTATCTACAAACCCTACTGGAGCACCACAAAAATCCACGCTTATTACGGGACAAATTGCATCAACATTTTTTTAAGCCCTATGAAAATGTAGGTGCACTGACACAAGGATTTTTCTATCCTTTGGAAGCCATTTTTGAAGAAACGTTACCTAATCTTGTGCTTTCTCTGTATTTTACAGGACAAGCGTTGACGTCCACATTTGCCACACTCGGTTTATTTCTTTTAGGGAATAAAAAAGAAACCATTGAGAGAAAAAATCATACGTTAAATGCGCTACTCCTAAGCACACTCACGTTAGTGACTGCTATTTTAGGACCACTACTTGAGGCCATGCGATTTTTTACACGTTGGAGTGCCAGCTTGAAAATCAATCTGAGCATTAAAGAAGACATGAAACAACTATCAAAACCAACATTGGATATCACTTCTCATACATCAAAACAAGTTTAATTGTTCTTGATACACGAGAAGTGACCGACAATGATTTTTATTTTGTGGCTAACGTAGTTTCTTTTTCAAAAAGCTGCATATATCCTGCCTCATTAGTTTCTCCGGCAAACTCAGCGCCTTTAAAGAAGATGTCAGGCGATCTTCTACGAAGCCACTTAATTAACTCAGAAGACGGCGAAGAAACCAACGGCGTAGTCATCTCACCTAGTGATGGACTAACGCTTGCTGAATCCACTGTAACCGGTTGTTCAAGAACATGTTGACTCATAATTTTACCACTGTTATCAAAAAGGGACTTATTGTAACAATGAAAGGCATATAAATCAAGTTATATATGCGATATCTCTATCTACTTATGCTTACCACGAACCTTACGGATAGCGCGTATCTGTGCTACCGCACGCGCAAGCTCGCCTGCCGCAACGCTGTAATCAATCTCAGTGTTACGATTAACCATCGCCTCTTCAGCGCGTGCTTTAGCTTCTAATGCAAGTGCTTCATCAAGATGTTCAGCTCTTTCAGCAACATCCGCAAGGACCGTAACGGTATGAGGTTGCACTTCCAGCATACCACCTGACACGTAATACACTTCATCTTCTCCAGTGTGTAAGGCTCTAAATCGGATTTCTCCAGGTTTCAACACCGTTAACAACGGTGCATGTCCCGGATAAACACCTATTTCACCCAAAGTGCCGGTGACAATAACTCTTTCAACCAGTCCTGAATAAATTGATTTTTCAGCACTGACAATATCTAGATGTGTAGTAATAGACATCTCATCTTGCCTCATCATACTAATGTTTTTGCTTTCGCAATTGCTTCATCAATACTACCCACCATGTAAAACGCTTGCTCGGGTAAATCGTCGAATTCGCCAGCTAAGATACGTTGAAAGCCTTGTATCGTATCTTTCAATGGCACATATTTTCCTGGTGATCCTGTGAACACTTCTGCCACAAAGAAAGGTTGCGAAAGAAAACGTTGAATTTTCCGCGCTCTTGAAACAACACGCTTATCGTCTTCAGATAATTCGTCCATCCCAAGAATAGCAATAATGTCTTTCAGTTCCTTGTAACGCTGTAGGCACTGTTGTACACGACGCGCAGTATCATAATGTAGTTGTCCCACAACCAACGGATCCAATTGTCTTGACGTTGAATCCAGCGGATCCACTGCAGGATAAATACCCATTTCAGCAATTTGTCGTGACAGTACAACGGTCGCATCCAAATGCGCAAAAGTCGTTGCAGGCGACGGGTCAGTCAAGTCATCTGCTGGCACATAAACAGCTTGTATCGACGTAATTGAGCCTGTTTTTGTAGATGTAATTCGCTCTTGTAATGTCCCCATTTCCTCAGCCAAGGTCGGTTGATAACCCACAGCAGAAGGCATACGACCTAAAAGTGCAGATACTTCAACACCCGCTAGTGTATAACGGTAGATGTTATCAATAAAAAATAAAACATCACGTCCTTCATCACGAAACTTCTCAGCCATGGTTAAGCCTGTTAAAGCAACACGTAGACGGTTGCCGGGTGGCTCGTTCATCTGACCATACACCAACGATACTTTGTCTAAGACGTTAGAATCTTTCATTTCATGATAGAAGTCATTACCTTCTCGTGTACGTTCACCAACACCCGCAAAGACAGAGTAACCACTGTGCTCAATAGCGATGTTACGAATCAACTCCATCATATTTACAGTTTTACCTACACCCGCACCACCAAAGAGGCCTACTTTACCACCTTTAGCAAATGGACAGAGTAAATCAATCACTTTAATACCGGTCTCAAGTAGTTCTTGGCTACCGGCTTGCTCTTCGTAACTGGGCGCCTTACGATGGATTGAAGCGTGCTCATCAGCACCAATATCGCCCGCATTGTCCACGGGGCGACCCAACACGTCCATAATACGTCCCAGCGTTTTTTTACCGACGGGCACTTGAATTGGATGCGCTGAATTACGTACTTTTATTCCTCTTTTCAGTCCATCTGTTGAGCCCATGGCAATCGTACGAACAACACCATCACCCAGCTGCTGCTGAACTTCAAACACAAGTTGACCATCGATCTCATGCAATGCATCATAAATTTTTGGCACGTCACAACGAGGAAATTCCACGTCTACTACCGGACCAATCACCTGAACAACTTCACCCACTATTTGCATCGTTGATTCTACGCTCATCGTATACCCTCTTTTCTTTATATTGCGTCCGCACCACCGACAATCTCTGCCAATTCTTGTGTAATGGCGGCTTGTCGCGCTTTGTTATACGCTAATTGAAATGTTTTAATTAATTCGCCTGCATTGTCTGTCGCACTTTTCATGGCAATCATCTTCGCTGCTTGCTCACAAGCAATATTTTCGACCACTGCTTGATAAACCTGAAGCTCAATATAACGCGTCAATAAGCCCGTAATTAGCTCTTTAGGCTCTGGTTCGTAGATATAATCCCAATGATGTCCCATGATTTTGCTATCACTCTCGTCACGAGGCAAAGGCAACAACTGCTTCACTCGTGGCGATTGTGTCATCGTATTGATAAATTCATTATATACAATATGCAAAGCATCCAGTTCACCGGCTTCAAACGCATCAAGCATCACCTTCACCGTCCCCACGAAATCATGAGCACCCGGTGCATCACCAATTTGCTCAATTGAGGCTAAGATCCTGCCACCAACACGTTTAAAAAAAGCTTGTCCTTTTCGACCAATCACACACAGCTTAATGTCATGACCTTCTGCGCGCCAAACACGAATTTGACTCAGCGTGTCTCTAAATAAGTTAACGTTCAGGCCACCACATAAACCGCGATCGCTGGTCACAACAATCATGCCCACACTTTTAATGGGTCTGCCAACCATAAAAGGATGACGATACTCTGCATGCGCACGCGCTAAATGCTTCACAACGTCATAAATTTTCGTTGCATACGGTTTAGATGCACGCATACGCTCTTGCGTTTTACGCATTTTACTTGCCGCAACCATTTCCATCGCTCGCGTAATTTTTTGCGTATTCTTAATGCTCGCAATTTTTGAGCGAATCTCTTTTGCTCCAGCCATAGCTCTGCTTCACCTCAATTATGGATGATTACCAACTGCCTGTACGCTTAAACTCATCAACAGCAGCTTTCAATGCCTTCTCAATAGACTCATCATAAGCACCTGTTTCATTGATTTTTTTCAATAAATCAGCATGTTGCGTATGCATTACGCTACGCAGTGCTCCTTCAAACGCGCTGACTTCTGTCACTGGAATATCATCCAGATAACCTTTTTCAGCAATAAACAAAGAAACAGCCATATCAGCAACCGAGAATGGATTATACTGCTTCTGTTTCATCAGCTCCGTAATACGCTGACCACGCTCTAATTGTTTACGCGTTGCATCATCTAGATCAGACGCAAACTGTGAAAACGCCTCTAATTCGCGAAATTGAGCAAGTGCTAACCGTGTACCACCACCCAGTTTTTTCATGATTTTCGTTTGTGCCGCCCCACCCACACGTGACACAGATAAACCCGTGTTAATTGCAGGTCGAACACCTGAGTTGAAGAGGTCGACATCTAAGAAAATCTGTCCGTCTGTAATCGAAATCACGTTCGTCGGTACGAATGCTGAAACGTCACCGGCTTGTGTTTCAATAATTGGCAATGCTGTCAACGAGCCTGTTCGACCCGTTACTTCGCCGTTTGTCAATTTCTCTACATGTTCTGCATTAATACGCGCAGCACGCTCTAGAAGGCGTGAATGTAAATAAAAAATATCCCCTGGATATGCTTCTCGTCCTGGTGGTCGACGTAATAGCAATGAAATTTGTCGATAAGCCCACGCTTGTTTTGTTAAATCATCATATACAATCAGTGCATCTTCGCCACGCTCCATGAAATACTCACCCATAGAACATCCTGCATAAGGCGCGATAAATTGTAACGCTGCAGAATCTGAAGCGCCAGCGACAACAACAATCGTATGCTGCAATGCGTCATGCTCTTCTAGTTTACGAACAAGCGCTGCGACTGAAGATGCTTTTTGACCAACGGCAACATAAACGCAAATCACGCCTGTTCCCTTTTGATTAATAATGGCATCAATAGCAATCGCTGTTTTACCTGTTTGTCTATCACCAATGATAAGCTCGCGCTGACCGCGACCCACAGGAATCATCGCATCAATCGCTTTTAATCCTGTTTGAACAGGTTGATCGACAGATTGTCGCTCAATGACACCCGGCGCAACTTTTTCTATCGGAGATAGACGCTCAGCATCGATAGGACCTTTACCATCAATGGGATGACCTAAAGCATCAACAACACGACCCAACAGCGCGCGACCAACAGGGACCTCTAGAATACGACCGGTGCAACGACCTTTTTGTCCTTCAGATAAGCCTGATGCGTCACCTAAAATAACAACCGCGACAGAGTCTCGCCCTAAGTTCAATGCAAGGCCATAGACATGGTGACTGAATTCAACCATTTCACCTTGCATCACATCATCTAAACCTTCTAATGTTGCAATACCATCTTTTAAACTAACAATTGTACCTTCATTCCGCGCATCTGAGACAACTTTAAATTGTTCGATTTTTTGTCTAATGAGTTCGCTAATTTCGGAAGGATTTAATGCTATGGATTGTGACATGGAAACCATCCTCTCAATTAAGCAGCTAAAGTAGCCGCTAGTTTTAACAGTTGACCCTTCACTGAGGCATCAATAACCAAATGATGTGCGCGAATCACCGCGCCACCTAAAAGAGAAGCATCAAGTTTTTCAATCAAAATCACACTTCGATTGAACTTTTTACTTAATACATCCGTTAATCGTTTCTTTTGCT
>JAHFRX010000075.1 GCA_023266075.1 Legionellaceae bacterium
TGATGATTGTTTCGTCATGAATAAACCTGCAGGCCTTGTTGTTCACCCCGGTGCGGGTCATCCAACAGGAACACTCGTACAGGCACTGCTTCATCATAACGCGGCATTTAAAACACTGCCGCGCGCAGGCCTCATTCATCGACTCGACAAAGATACTACGGGCCTACTTCTCGCTGCAAAAAATGAAGCCGCCTATACCGCTCTCACACGCCAAATGCAAGCAAGAGAGATTGAAAGACGTTATTTTGCAATTGTATTTGGACACGTCATTTCGGGTGGTAAAATTCAAACAGGCTATGGAAGAGATCCTAAAAATCGTCTCAAAATGACCGTGGGTCATTACGAACGGCAAGCCATTACCACATACACGGTCAAACAAAAATTTGAAAAAGCCACACTCTTAGACATCAAACTTGAAACAGGTCGAACGCACCAAATCCGCGTCCATATGGCCCACATTAAACACCCGATCCTTGGAGATGCGCTTTATGGGGGACGAGCACTTTCTTTTAGTGCAGCACGAGGCATCAAAAGACAAGCATTACATGCTTATCAACTCTCTTTTACACATCCTACAACGCATGAATGGCTCACTTTATCGGCGGATCTACCCAACGATTTTACGACACTTCTGAAGAAATTAAATGAAGAATAATCTCATTGAGGCACATTGGCCTGCACCAGCATCAATTCGCGCGATCACGACAACATTGGCGAACGGTTACAGTGAAGGTGCTTATCAAAGTAATAATTTAAGTCTACATGTAGAAGACAACATCGACCATGTGCTAGCTAATCGCGAACAATTAAAAACAATATTGGCTTTTCCTGGGAAGCCTGCATGGCTTCATCAAACACATCGTACGACCGTTGTGACCATTGAGGAAGACGATAACCGACAAGTCGATGCCAGTATCACGCGTTTAAAAACAACACCACTGGTCATTCTCACTGCAGATTGCCTCCCGATTGTTTTGTGTGATAACGCAGGAAGTGAAATTGCAGCGATTCATGCCGGTTGGCGAGGACTGTATCATGGCATTATCCAAAACACACTTCAAAAAATGCACTCTCCTCTCAATACGTTGATGGCATGGATAGGTCCTGCCATTTGTAAAAATTGTTATGAGACTAGCCTTGAAGTGAAAATGCAATTTATTGAAAAATACCCCTATCTTGTCGATACTTTTTCACATCGACATGCAAATCTTGCCGGCATGGCCGAGAAAATTTTACGCGCGCACAGTGTAGCACATGTATATCCATCTAATATTTGCACGTTTGAAGAAAAAAAACGGTGCTATTCCTATCGAAGAACGCCACAAACAGGTAGAATGGGAACATTTATTTGGTTTCGAGATACGCCATGAGACACTTCATCATTAAGCTTAGCCTCACCTTACTGTCCACTGTTTTTGTCTGTACCGCATTTGCTGAAAATTCATCCCCATTAACCCTGCCCACTTTAGCACCCGTCTTAAAGACCGTGATGCCGGCTATTGTAAACGTTGCAGTGCAAGGCGTTATTCCTGCAGACATGACGATGGATGACGATGAAAATGATAAAAATCAGCAAACTGTTCCTGAGAAACCCAAAAAATTTCAAAATATCGGTTCTGGTGTTATTATCGATCCTAAAAATGGCTTTATCTTAACGAACGATCATGTGATTCGTCATGCCTCCCTCATCACCATCACCCTATTTGATGGGCGAAGATTAAAAGCAAAAGTGTTAGGCTCAGATAGCGATGCTGATATTGCGGTACTCAAAATTGATGCGGACAATTTACAAACATTAACGATGGGCGATTCAGATAAAATTAATGTGGGTGATTTTGTCGTCGCTATCGGTAATCCTTTTGGACTTAACAGCTTTGGAAACAGTCAATCTGCGACTTTTGGTATCGTGAGCGCAATGCAGCGCAGCGATCTTAACATCGAAGGAATTGAAAACTTTATTCAAACGGATGCTGCTATTAATCCTGGAAATTCAGGCGGCGCACTCATTAATGTAAAGGGAGAGTTAGTGGGTATTAATACGGCCATCATTTCACTTTATGGCGGAAACGTCGGCATAGGCTTTGCTATCCCGATTAATATGGCACGAGATGTGGCACAACAAATTATCAAATTTGGCTCAGTGCATCGTGGTTTAATGGGTATTTTTGTACAGCACTTGACGCCTGAATTAGCACAAGCTATGGGCTACTCACAAAATTTCCAAGGCGCTTTGATAGCACAAGTGAACGAAGGTTCCCCTGCCGAAGAGGCGGGCTTAAAACCCGGAGATATTATTATACAAATCAACGATACAAAAATCACTCAAGCAACACAAGTCAAGACGGCCATTAGTCTGCTACGCGCAGGAAGTGACGCGAAAATTGTCATTTCACGCCATGG
Source organism: Legionellaceae bacterium (assembly GCA_023266075.1). Lineage (GTDB taxonomy): Bacteria > Pseudomonadota > Gammaproteobacteria > Legionellales > Legionellaceae > JAGVJT01. The sequence continues at coordinate 2,401 of JAHFRX010000075.1, forward strand.
TAAAGAACTTACACGGCGTACGGTCGTCACTGATCTCAAACAACACGAACAACGCTTGCAATCATCGAACCCATTTTTATATGGTCTTGCGCTACAAACGTTCACACAAGACTCCCCTTTACATGGGCATATCGAAGGTATCCAAATCATTGCGGCCTCCGAAAATAGCGCCGGCTGGCGTGCAGGATTGAGACCTGGAGATGTCATTATCGGTGCAAACAATACACTGGTGAAGACAACTGATGAATTACAATCGATTGCAAGAAAGCAGAAAAAACAATTATTAGTGCAAGTCTTACGTGGCCCTGGTGCATTGTATATTTTGATTATCTAGAAAATAGAACAACTTTTAACTTTCACCATACAAATATTTAACAATATTATTTGCAACGGCTTTAACAGTTAATTTGTCAGTCTCGAAACTCACATCAGCCAACTCTTCATAAAATGGCTCACGCTCATCACGCAATGAAATCAAACGATTCTCTAGATCATCCGTTTGCAATAAAGGACGCTTTGTATCTCTTTTTGTACGTTCGTATTGTTGCTGTAACGACGTTTTTAGATAAATCACCGTACCACGCCCAGCCAACGCATTACGATTTTCAGGGGTCATCACCACACCACCACCGGTTGCCAGAACAATATTTGTTCGCTGAGTCAGCTCATCAATCACTTTTTGCTCTCTGCGGCGAAATCCTTCCTCACCTTCCACATCAAATATCCAAGCAATATCTGCACCGGCACGCTCTTCAATCACCTCGTCCGAATCGTAAAATTCCAACTTAATTTCTTTTGCTAATGCACGGCCAATCGTACTTTTCCCCGCCCCCATTGGACCAATAAGAAATATATTTCGAACTTTCACAATACTCATTTTCAATCGCATACCTCTGTCTTATACGCAAACCTATTCGAGATTTGAGGACCCCGATACCATGTTTTTATTCCAACACGAGATATTAACGTAACTTACGGAAATTGAAAACCTTATCGCGTGAAATACTTGCAGAAGAATAGGGGTTTATCTATAGTAAATAGATCTTTATCTGATGGCAAACACGATGATAACCTTTGATGAGCTTAAAAAAACGTTAATCAATATTTTCTTAGACATCCAATTGTTCAACGATAATGAAAAAAAAACCTTTATTCTCGAAAATTTTGGTACACCTGAAGTACAACAAACACTAGAAGCGCTGATCCCCTCAAATACTCCAGAAGAACAGCCTTTGTTGCATTATCTTTTAAATATCGCAACAATATTCCACGCGTCAACACCCACCACAACAGCAACGTTGACTGATTTTCTTGTAAAGCTGAGAGAACTTCAATTTCATCAAGAACAAGACACGTACATGGAGATCATGTTAGACGATAATCACTATCATATTGCAGGACTTTTCAATTCATATTCAATTGCTGAAGCTGAAATTGGAAAGTCACTCCTAGAGCCACTCGCTATTAACACACTCACCTCTGATGAAACAATCGAAACATTGGCTCACCAGCTACTACCGCCCATCGTAGAACATTTAGCTCCGCCATCACCCACGATTCACGAATTACCACCGCGATCTATTTTTGGTCGAAGATCACGTACAATCAATCCTTCAATGGATGCACTGGCACCTCGACAAAATTCTTTTCGGTGTCCACATACACTCAATCATACCGCCTTCTTATTGACGGGGATGCAACGCTTCTTCCACGCCATATTTGATCATGATGAAGATGATGATGAACGTTCAAGCGACTTAGATTGCTCCTAATGGTAACCGCCGCTCTTCGGGTTGTAAAACGGCCTCTAATGCAAGAATATTCAATTGCAATGTTCTTCGGTTTCGAAAAACATTCATATCTAGGGTATAGAGTGCTTCTATATAGCGTGTTCTATGATTTGGCCAATCAGACAAATCCACATTAAACATGATGGCATCCACACACGCATCGCCAGCCTCATGTCGTAACAGTAATTTTAAATGTCGTTGACCGACAATACGTTGTTCAAGCACTTCAAAACGATTATCAAATGCAGGCTCAGGAAACTGAGAACCCCAAGGGCCTGATTCTTGTAATTGCAGTGCAAAAGAAAGTGTCAGCTCACTTGCAGGTAACGGCCCATCACTCCACAACTCTCCTTGACAAGATGAGTCATCAATGTGCTTTGCAATCTCGTCAACAAAGGCTTCTTTAAATAATTCAAATGAACTTGGATGAATACTCAAGCCCGCGGCCATTGCATGCCCACCAAATTTCAATAAAACACCAGGATAACGGATATCAATCGCTACCAATACATCTCGAATATTGAGTCCCACAATCGAACGCGCAGAGCCTTTCATTTCATCTTGATTGATCAGTGCGAAGATGATGACTGGACGGTGATAACGCTCCTTAAGCCGCCCTGCTAAAACACCAATGACACCTTGATGCCACGACGCATGAAAAAGACATAAGCCAAGTGGCAAAGACTGTGATGATAAATCATTCAACGCCATTGCTTCTAGTGCCTGAAAAGCCTGACCTTTCATCTCCGCTTCAATTTTACGCCGCTCATTATTTAAAGCATCTAAATGTAATGCTAATGCTCGCGCTTCTTCGTGTGTTTTAGATAGTAAGCAGGCAATACCAATCGACATATCATCTAAACGCCCAGCTGCATTCAATCGAGGTGCCACGGCAAAACCCAAATCAACTTCACGCAGACGCTCGCGATCGCGCCCAGACACCTCAATCAAGGCCTCTATCCCGGGACGCGTCATCCCTTGGCGTATACGCGCTAAACCCTGGCTGACCAAAATACGGTTATTTTGATCAAGTGCGACAACATCTGCAACTGTACCTAAAGCAACCAAATCTAAAAATTGCGCCATATTGGGTTCAGGTCGATGTGTTTCAAACCAGCCTTCTTTTTTTAACTGGCGTCGTAATGCTAACATCACATAAAAGATTACACCGACACCAGCAATCGACTTACTGGCAAACTGATCGTCGGGTTGGTTTGGATTCACAATAGCTACCGCATCAGGAAGCGTTGACGCCGGTAAATGATGATCGGTTATCAATACATCAATCCCATGCAACTTTGCTGTATCGACACCATCAACACTACTCATACCATTATCTACCGTTACAATCAGCTTTGGCGAAAAAGACGTCGCAAGCTCCACTATCCGAGGTGTCAGCCCGTAACCAAATTCAAATCGATTTGGAACTAGAAAATTTACTTTTGTTGCACCAAATGCGCGAAGTGCTGAAACAGCAAGCGCTGTTGACGTGGCACCATCTGCATCAAAATCACCAACAATTAAAATGGACTCTTCTTCATAGATCGCCGTTCTTAAACGTTTTACTGCGTCTGAAATGCCTTTCATTTCATCAAAAGGCAATAGGGCTTGTAATGTTTTATCAATGTCGGTGAGAGAATGAATGCCACGCGCAGCATAGATGCGCTGCATCATCACAGACAAAGAAGATAACGATGCAGAAATCTCCACAATCGAACGACGTTTAATGATCATGCACTTCCTTATCAACGTCCCAATAACCGGTAAAACCAATGCGCAGGTTTTGTTTTATACACGCCGTTTTGCCAATACCACCGTACGGTGACATGAGAAAAGTATTGCTCTAAATTACTCACTTTAAGCCAATGTGCATTGGGTACAAAATAAAGTGTATTTGAAAGAATCGGCTGCTTTTCATTAAAACAACTCGCGCGACTTGATAATGCACTCACGACACCGAGCCAATGCTCATCACCACACACAATCAAAGGTCGACTTGAGCGTTTTCTGAGTTCTATTTCAGCAGTACCACCCCAGATCCAAATTCCATTAACAATACTCTTAAACGCTGAAAAAAACATCTGACTTTCTGTCAAAAAACGTAACCAAAAAGGGGTTGACTCTAAATCTTGCAAAGCACGACCGAATGAACGATCGATTAACTCATGAACGGCTTGAGTTTTAGCAATGGGTTTGGGTGTCTCTATCAACCATGTGACAGCATCATGATAGAATAAACGTATTTCGTCTTGAGCTGCAAACGCCGAAAACTCATTAAATAAATGTTTTGATTCTTCGTCCGTGATCTGCAGTAATCCATCTGCAAAACGAATAGTTGCATCACTCTGCGTCGCCTCCCAATGGATGGGAGAAACAATATGCCAATGCCCCGTCAGTCCATAATAACGCTTTAAAAATTCAGCCACAGGATAGTCGTTTTTATAACCGAATCGACTGAGGAGATCACAATAACTTTGATGCGCTACGATTTGATGTTGTTCTCCCTGCTGACTATCGTTCACCATTGAGGCACGCACAATCACTTCTAATTTTGATTTGAACACGCTCATCCTTTATCACACAACACAGAATGGTCAGTATACCGTAGTTAGTGTTATCATAAAACATCACTGCGAAACGATAATGATGCATTACACCATGAACATTCATCAAGAAAGACGAGAACCACACAGTATCCAAGCAT
>JAHFRX010000076.1 GCA_023266075.1 Legionellaceae bacterium
AGCTATAGCTGTAATTATTAAACGTTGAATCCGTATCGTCCCAAATGTTGCCAGATAACTTTGCATTGCTCGTCACAGCCGCGGCTATTCCTAATTGGCCCAGTAAGGCTTTAGGCAAGTTTTTTTGAATACCTACAAAAATCTCACCATCCGCTAATGCGTGCGTTGCATTTGAAGCTACATAGGTTTTTATAATGCTCGGTATCAAGTAAAACGTTTGTGTTTGGCCCCCACTATCCCAAACAGGACCGGCACTGATGGCGCCTACCCACGTCCAAGACTTTTGAATCTCAACTGGACCCATCGTGCCAGCAACGGATTGTGTGCAAGCAAGAGTAACTGCAGTCATCAATAAAATACACACATATCTCATAAATGCTCCTTACATAATAAGAAGGGTAGATCCCCTGCATTATTTTATATTGAATAACCCTCCCAATCATGCTACTTTGTTGATAATTTAAAATCAAATTTTATTGTTGAGTAGTCATTACATGTAAGGAATTCAGCATGAAATGTATATGGCGCTGTTTTAATCACATCAAGCGAGTTGCTCTTATAAATTATGCCATTTTCTTCGGCATTGGAATAGCATGTAATGGCGTCTTGGCAGGCATTCCTGTCTGGACTTTTACGCCCCTCACCCCGACGACCATTATACTCCCTAATAACGCTATAGCGACAATCCAATACCGTGTGACCAATCAATCGTCCAGGACACACCAGTTGGTTATGACGACGATACCTGGTATTCATCAAAATACGTCTTCTGGCTATTGCGGCAATCCTTTTCAACTCGAAGAACAACAGTCCTGTATTTTAAACCTACAAATCGATGGCCATGATTTAACGAGTAATGTGAATAGTGGGCCTGTCGTGTGCGAACATGCTTCTCCCTTACAATGTTATCAACCCAGTTGGCCAGATCGTCTTGTGATTACTCTAACTTCAAGTCCATCTGCACATACAATAGGTGGTGTGCTCTCAGGTCTTAAGAGTACAGTAGTATTACAAAATAATGGTGCTGACAATTTATTGTTAAATGAGAATGGGACTTTTACTTTCCCCACTCCTGTAGCAGAGGGTAGTCGTTATAACGTCACAATACTCACGCAACCTCAAGGTCAAGCGTGTGACGTTGAAAATGGTTCGGGTACAATGGGTAATTCTGATATAAGCGATATTGTGGTTCGTTGCGCGACCAATATCGGATATGTTGTGAACTACGGATCGCATGAAGTATTAAGATGCCCCATTAACGTAGACAGTCTTTTTGGAGACTGCGTTAATGCTGGTAATACTGGGACAGCTTTTGAAGCTATTATAGGTGTAGCATTAAATCGGCAGGCAACGCATGCTTATATCACTGACTTAGGAGATAATGCTGTCTTAATGTGCCCAATCGATAGCAATGGTTTTTTTGGTGAGTGCATCGATCTTGCCAATAATCAGCAAGTAGTAAATAATCCGATTTCTTTTTATGCTCCTTATGGCGTTATCTTAAATCGCGCGGGCAACCGAGCGTATGTAGCCAATACAGAAGGAAATACAGTGTCCGTTTGCGATGTACTTGGGGATGGTACTTTTAGCACCTGCGTTGATTCAGGAAATAGCGGGAGTGCGTTTGCGATCCCATTATTCTTTGCGTTTAATCCTGATGAAACAATTATGTATGTGACAAACTATGAAAATAATCAAGTATTGGTATGTCCTATCAATAACGATGGTACGTTTGGTGATTGTCAGGATTCTGGTAATATGGGATTGCCATTTGACAGCCCCATTGGCATTGCGGTCAATCCCAGTGGAACACGAGCTTATGTCGTGAATGGTTCAACCGTTTATGTATGCCCCATTATCTTACCTTTGCAAAATACATCGGTGGCCTATGGATTTGGTATGTGTCAGGATGTAGGTAATACAGGGGTTCCTTTTAGCGGTCCCTTTGGAATAGCACTTGATCGTCTTGGTTACAATGCTTATGTGACCAATGGATCAAATAATACGGTTACTATCTGTCCGATTCTTGATAATGGTTTATTTGGTGCTTGTGTTTTATCAGGAAATTCTGGAACCGGTTTTATTGGCCCACAAGGATTAGCTCTTTATAATGAAGTTATCATCCATTAATTAAACAACAGCACAAGTATTCGCCCATACCCGCAGCATTGCGTTACCCTTGGGATATAACGAAAAAGGAACTTCACGTACCTCGACACCATAATCAGCTTGCTGTAACCCGAGTAAGACTGGACCCAACAATAAAGAAGCCTCCCCCGTTCGATTGATAATCGGGAAAATGCGAACTTCGTTTGCTACACGCAGAAGTTCTTTCATCTCACATAAATGTTGTGCAATTGCATCCTGCTGCTCTCCTTTTGCAACATTCGTAAAAAAATAATGTGAGCTCAACGCGTATTGAAATGCGGCATGACTAAAAGGAAGAGGCGAGGACGGTGCAATATAACGCTGTTGCTGCAAGCCTTGAATAAAATCATGAAAAAAAGTCTCGCATCCTAAATGTCGTGTGTGAATAAACGGCTCCAATCCACCGTATGCTGCCGTATCCAACTGATATTGATCCGCACGAAGCTCGACGACACGCCGCGCAAATAATTGATTCACCTCTTCAATCAGCAGGTCTTCTGTTAATGCAAAAAGTGGATCGCAACTTACAATTGACGTGTTTTTGGCGTGTAAGGTGGCATTTATAGCCGTTGGACCACATCCAAACTCAAGAATAGATGTTTCAAGCGCTTTGTCTGTTAAATCAAACATTGCTTGATACTCAGCGACCCCTTGCCCCCACAGCACTAACTTTCGCATTTCATCCTCTCTTCACAATGTAGTGTATGCAAGGTATAGTCTACCGTATTTAGCGAAGAAATAGGAAGTTGACATGCAGCAAAATCTACCCCACTTTCTCGGTGAAACGTATGACGCACTCCGCGAAAGTGTACGCCAATTTGCACAACGTGAAATTACACCGATTGCCGCACAAATAGATAAAGAAAATACATTTCCGCATCACCTCTGGCGTAAATTGGGCAACTTAGGTGTATTAGGTATTACGGTTGAAGAACAATACGGTGGCGCAAATATGGGCTATCTTGCACACGTTATTGCCATGGAAGAAATTTCACGCGCATCGGCTTCGGTTGGTTTAAGTTATGGTGCGCACTCTAATTTATGCGTCAATCAAATTGCGCTCAACGCCTCAGTCATACAAAAAAAACGCTATCTCCCCAAACTCATCTCAGGTGAACATGTCGGTGCATTAGCCATGAGCGAAGTCAGCGCAGGTTCAGATGTCGTCAGCATGAAACTTCGCGCTGACAAAAAAGGGGACTGCTATTTACTCAACGGTACAAAAATGTGGATTACCAACGGCCCAGAAGCCAATGTTTTAGTTGTCTACGCAAAAACAGATATCGATGCTGGAAGCAAAGGCATTACAGCATTTCTCATTGAAAAAGATATGCCAGGTTTTAAGACGGCTCAAAAACTTGATAAATTAGGCATGCGTGGCTCAAACACGTGTGAGCTTGTTTTTGAAAATTGTGAGGTTCCCACTGACAATATTTTGGGGCAACTCAATAAAGGCGTGGAAGTACTCATGAGTGGGCTCGATTATGAGCGTACGATTCTTGCGGCAGGCCCTCTTGGCATCATGCAAGCTTGTTTTGATGTTGTCATGCCTTACGTGCATGAGCGCAAGCAATTTGATCAATTCATTGGAACGTTTCAGTTTATCCAGGGAAAAATCGCGGATATGTACACAGACATCAATGCATCGCGAGCTTTTCTTTATGCTGTTGCTAAAGCTTGCGATCATCATCAAGTGAGCCGAAAAGATGCGGCAAGTGTCATTTTATATACCGCAGAAAAAGCAACACAAATGGCACTCCAGGCCATTCAAATTTTGGGAGGCAATGGTTATATTGAAGAATATCCTACTGCTCGCTTATTACGCGATGCAAAACTCTATGAAATCGGTGCCGGCACTTCAGAGATTCGCCGTATACTGATAGGGCGCGAACTTTTTTCTGAGGCCTTATGATGACAAATCCAGATGATATTGTAATTGTTGCAGCGCGCAGAACCCCCATCGGCAACCTGCTTGGCACGCTCTCTTCACTCACCGCACCCGAACTTGCTGCCTTCACTCATTGCGCCGTACTCGACGATACCGCCATCCCCAAAAACGACATCAGTGAAGTCATTACAGGATGTGTTTTATCCGCAGGGGTAGGCCAAGCACCAGCACGTCAAGCAGCACTAAAAGCGGGTATTCCTGATCATGTCGGTGCAACGACCATCAATAAAATGTGTGGTTCTGGTATGAAAGCCATTATGCTCGGCGTTGATTTGATTCGTGCCAACACAGCTTCTATTGTACTTGCTGGCGGAATGGAAAGCATGAGCCGTGCACCTTTTTTACTCCAAGGCGCGCGCAAAGGATATCGATTAGGGCATCAAACGATGTATGACCATATGCTACTTGATGGACTCGAGGATGCTTATGAGCCTGGATGCCTCATGGGTTGCTTTGCTGACCGTACAGCAACGCAATTTTCTTTTTCGCGTGAAGCACAGGATAACTATGCAAAAGAATCCATGACACGCGCATTACGTGCTCAAGAAACCAATGCATTTCAAGCTGAAATTGTGCCTATTTCCGTCAAAGAGCGAGGTGAGACGTTTGTCATTGATAAAGATGAAGGACCAGATCCGACAAAGCTCACAAAATTAACGCGTCTTAAACCTTCTTTTTCAAAAGAAGGTACCGTTACACCCGGAAATTCAAGTTCTATTGCAGATGGTGCGGCATCTCTTCTTCTCATGACGGCCAACGAAGCGTCACAGCGAGGTATCACGCCTTTAGCACGTATCGTTGCACACAGCACACATGCACAAGCACCCGCATGGTTCACTACAGCGCCGGTTGGCGCTATTCAAACGCTACTTCAAAAAACAGCTTGGACGATACAGGACGTTGATTTATTTGAAATTAACGAAGCATTCGCCGTTGTTGCTATGGCAGCAATTCAATCACTTGAATTAGCACGGGAAAAAATCAATATTCATGGTGGAGCCTGTGCGCTAGGACATCCTATTGGTGCAAGCGGCGCGCGCATTGTCACAACACTTGTCCACGCATTAAGGCAACAGGGAAAAAAACGAGGCATTGCAGCCCTCTGCATCGGCGGAGGCGAAGCGACAGCCATAGCAATCGAACGCTTATAAGCATATATTGAATCAGGAGGATGACATGTTATTACAGCAAACCGTAGTTTATTTAGTACTCAGTTTATTGGCCGTTCTTGGCGCTAAATACGTCCAACTTGCGACACATTATTTCGCGCAACTCTATAGCAGTATCAATTTGAAACTCGTACCGTATCTGGTAAACGATGCAGTACGACACATCCTATTGATGGTTTTGATACCGGTCATCATTGCAGGCATTCCAGCGCTCATTTATCGCCTTATCAAAAAACAGACGATGCCTCATTATCTCCTTTGCACCTGGGTGATTTGGCTTATTTTGGTGTTCAGTAACGTCCTCACACAATAATCTCAAAAGAGCCACCATATGCCGATATTAACAACTAAAATAAATACGAATAGTGATACTTTTAAAGCTAATCAAGCCATGATGGAGCAGCTCGTGTCTGAGCTTCGAGCAACACTCTCTCTTATTGCATTAGGGGGTGATGAAAAAGCACGCGAAAGACATCAAAAACATGGCAAACTACTCCCCCGAGAGCGCTTACAGCAATTGCTCGATCTGGGTAGTCCGTTTTTAGAGCTCTCAGGATTGGCAGCATTTAACGTCTATGATGACATCGTTCCTGCTGCGGGAATTATCACCGGCATTGGGCTTGTCAACAATGTCACGTGTATGATGATTATCAATGATGCAACGGTCAAGGCGGGTACGTACTATCCATTAACCGTCAAAAAACACTTACGTGCGCAGGCAATTGCAGAAGCAAACCTCCTCCCTTGCCTTTATTTAGTCGATTCTGGAGGCATGTTTTTACCAAAGCAAGATGAAGGGTTTGCTGATAGAGAACATTTTGGTCGAATTTTCTTTAATCAAGCCAATATGTCTCGACAAAATATTCCACAAATTGCAGTCGTAATGGGGTCTTGTACTGCTGGAGGTGCTTATGTTCCTGCAATGGCGGATGAGTCCATCATGGTCAAAAATCAAGCCACTATTTTTTTAGGTGGCCCACCGCTCGTCAAAGCGGCAACGGGTGAAATCATTAGTGCCGAAGACTTAGGTGGCGCTGAGATTCACTGTCGTGAGTCAGGTGTTGCTGATCACTATGCTGAAGATGATGAACATGCGCTAATGATAGCGCGCCAATGTGTGCACCATCTCAACCGACCGATATCACACGTCGTTCATCGCATTGAAACAAAAGAGCCACTCTACCCTGCTGAAGAGCTGAACGGTATTATTCCAACAGATGCACGCAAACCCTTTGATGTCCGTGAAATCATTGCACGCCTTACAGATGGCTCAGTGCTTGATGAGTTTAAAGCATTATATGGCGCCACACTCGTCTGCGGTTTCGCTCATATTCATGGTTACCCCATTGGTATTATTGCGAATAATGGTATTTTATTTGCAGAAAGCGCGCTCAAAGGTGCTCATTTTATTGAGCTTTGTACACAACGTAAAATTCCTCTTTTATTTTTACAAAATATCACAGGATTCATGGTTGGAAGTAAAGTAGAAGCAGCAGGCATTG
>JAHFRX010000077.1:0-1024 GCA_023266075.1 Legionellaceae bacterium
TAAAAGTAAATACTTTGATACACCCACACCCAGTATCATGCCTGTTCAGCCGGACATGACAATTTGCCAAAAAGATTATCCGCTTGATTGGTATCCAAGCGATTTTGTCCCTTATGCCGAAGCCTATCTTGCGCTACCCGACAGAAAATTAACAACCATTGTAAATTGGATGACGCCCTATGTGACAAAAGCGCGAAATCACTTTGGTGAGCATTTGTTGCTTTTAGCACACTATTATATGGGTGGAGAAATTGTCAGATTGATTGAAGCCTTTGGTGGTACGATTGGAGACTCTTATCAACTCGCACTGATGGCTGCACGCCATCCAGAAAAAACAGTCATTATCGAATCAGCAGTTCATTTTATGGCCGAATCCATCAGCCTTTTGGCACACCCGCATCAACATGTTTATATCACTAATCCTAAATCAGGATGCACCATGGAAATGCTGGCCAAAGATTTCATGGTAGAACCCGCTTTTCTTGATTTAAATGCGCGCTATGGAAAAGACAATATTCTACCCGTATGCTATATGAATACTTCTGGCCGCGTCAAAGCCATGACCGGTGCTCAAGGCGGCGCTGTCTGTACGAGCGCTAATGTGAAAAAAATCTTTGAATGGGCAAAAACGCAAGGTAAAAAAATACTGTTTATCCCCGATCAGCATATGGGAGAAAATGTCGCCCATTGGTTAAACATTCAAAAGATAGCCTATTGGCCGGGGGGAACTGCGGGTGCACAATACGCATTAGAAACACAAGATATGAAAACATTAAAACAATTTGATGAAGCAGAGCTCGTTTTATTTGCGAGTGAGTGCGCTGTTCACACACATTATACCGCAGAAATGTGTCAATATTGGCGAGAAAAAGGGTATATCACAATTGCACATCCTGAGTGCCGCCACGCGGTGATTCGCCTTGCACATCAATCAGGCTCTACTGCTTTTATCTGGGATTATGTGACACAAGATAAAGGCAAAACAAAACATTATGCCATCGCCACTGAAAATCATATGGTCGAA
>JAHFRX010000077.1:1034-6703 GCA_023266075.1 Legionellaceae bacterium
CAAGCATGTCAACCGCACGGCATTACCGTCGTGAATTTAGCTGAAACACCAACATCCATCCACACATCATCTACAAAAGCATGTGGTTGTGCCACAATGTCACGAAACGATCCGCCTCATCTTGTCGCATTACTCGACTTGCTAAGAGAAGGAAAAAACATGGACTATCATGAGGTTAAAGCAGGAGATCAGGTCAATGAGTTCACCGGCACACGTCATCGCCTCAACACACAAGATCAAGCATGGATTATTGACAATGCAAAAAAAGCTTTAGAGAAAATGATAGAGATTACAGAAAACTAGAAAAAAGGGGCCGCGAAGCCCCTTTTTAGTTGATGCAATTATTAATTACATGCCAAACGCCGCAACTTTAGCTACTTCTTCTGATTCAGCAACTTCAGCTTCATCATCTTCTGGCATCGTAGCTTCAGCCGCTTCAGCTTCATCATCTTCTGGCATCGTAGCTTCAGCCGCTTCAGCCGCTTTTGCAGTATCTACTTTTCTAGCCAATTGCGCACGATGATACACATAACCAGCAGAAAACAAACCAACTGTCGCAACAACACAAATCGCTGCTAGATTAAAGATACTTGTCATTGCAACACCAAGTGCTAGCAATCCAGCAGTAAAGACGATCACTAAAGCCGCTTTTGTTGCTGGGTGAGCGAAGAAATCGATCATGAAACGGTGCATTCTTTGCGTGTATGTTTTCTTTTCTTCTTCTTTCTTCTCTTCATCATTTGCTGCAGCAGCAACATCATCATCTTTTGGAGATTCTGTTGTAGTAGCTTCAGGTGCTGGTGCTGGTGCTGGTGCAACTTTTGTCTCAGCAGTTTCTAGAGCAGCAGCGACATCAGCATCTTTGCCCGATTTTTCAGACGCAGTTTCTAAAGCTTCTTTTTCCCTACGAAGAAGGTCAGCAACTCGATTTCCCAAAGATTTAACATACTGTTCAGCAGCAGTTGACTCCGCTTTAACTTCAGTCTGTTTACTGACTAAGTCAGCTAAAGCGTCACTATGATCCGTAAGCGTTTTGACCAACGCGTCTTTCTCTGCGAGTAACGCCGTTAACTCACTCTTTAATTCAGGGAGCGCTTGTGTTACAGCATGTGCCTCTGCAAGGTAAGCACTACGTTCTGTAATAGTCCTTCCTATTAGCCCAAGCTGCTCCTCACCTCGGTGAATCTCACTGATGAGATTAGCATGTTGTCCTTGTAGATAGTTTAATGTCCCATTATACTGATCTAACTCTTCCGCTAATCCGTCCGCTTCCTCTTGCGCACCAGCAACAGTTTTCTGATATCCTTCTAATGCTGATTTCAATCCTAAAATCTCGCTCTCTAATGCAGCTTTCTGAGCATTGAGATCAGTTACTGGCTCAGCATCATCTACCGCTTTAGATGTAGACTCCTCGATTGATGGGCTTGCTACTCTAGGAGTCGGGGTTATCGCCGCCGCTTCTTCTAATATTGGATCTAGTTGTACTGGTGATTGTGCCATATTTTTTCTCCGTGATGAAAAACCGTTTGCATTTTGTCATATTAATATTTAACAAGTCAAGTAAAGAATAACCACTGAAGGTGCGAATTGTACACAAAATCAAAATGAATAACGCACCACTCAGCACCCTAGCCAAAAAGCATCTTATTGTGCTAGACTGGGGGTCCATTTTCAATAGGTAGAGAAATATGTCAGAAAAAATGCAAGGTACAGTTAAGTGGTTTAATGATAATAAAGGTTTTGGCTTTATCGAAAGCAACGGCAAAGATTATTTCGTTCATTTCAGTGCGATTACAGGTAATGGCTTTAAGTCACTCGCAGAAGGCGCTACAGTTAAATTTAAAGCAACAGATGGCCAAAAAGGTCCTCAAGCAGAAGAAGTCGAGATTATATCTTAATACATCTTGGTGGCAGTGCGTTTTTTCAGGTTTCCCGTAAAAAGCGCACCTTAAGCCGGTTTTCCGCGTTGTACTTGCTGAATTTGCTGCTGTAAATTCGTTTGCATCGTCTTTATTTGTGCCTGTATCTGAGTATTTAGGCGCGTAACCTTCTCATCCAGCGCTGCCTGCATTTGCTTCATTTGCTCTTGTTGACGTTTGTTCAGGTCAGTCAGCTGCTTTTGTTGTGCGGCTTGCATGGTTTGAAGTTGTGCTTGAATCTGACTATTTAACATCTGAATCTGTTGCGATGTATTATCAGCAGCCATACTCATCGGTGCTATCAAAGTAAGACATAAGCTTATCTTTAAACGTATTCCTTTCATATTCTCTCACTCTAGTCTCTGACGTCATATCATGCTACGGTGAATACAAAAATAATTCAACAGGCGCGCTATGAGAATCGACATCGAATATTACAAACGCCTTATTCGTGATATTAAAGAGCAATCGATTGATGCTTTTCAAAAACAAGAACCCATACAAAAAATCACAAAACACTTTGTTAAAGCAATTGATACAACATTGATACAGCTTTTTCACCAATGTCACCTCGAGCATGATAATCGATTGTCACTCTTAAGCATCGGTGGTTACGGTCGACGAGAACTACAGCTCCACTCAGATATTGATTTATTAATACTCCACCAAGACACACTTCATCAAGAAGAGCAGCAACGTGTTGAGCGCTTTATACAAGCATGTTGGGATATCGGTCTTGAGATTAGCCATCAACTCACGCATCCTCAAGATTGCGCAGCACTTGCAGAACAGGATATCACGATCATATCAAGCTTACTGGATATGCGCCTATTGTGCGGCAACGCCACTTTACTTGAAGAGCTTCAATACCTCACGCACCCGTTACACATGTGGCATAGTCATGCTTATTTCATTGCCAAACAACAAGAACAACAACATCGATACACTAAATATAACGAGACCGCGTATAACTTAGAGCCCAATATCAAAAATGGTCCTGGCGGATTAAGAGATATCCATATCCTAATACACATTGCTAAGCGTCATTTTAAAATCAAAAAACTCAGCGATGGTATCGTGCACGGTTTTTTGACCGATAAAGACTATGAGGAACTCATCCATTGTCGACGATTTTTATGGCGTGTACGATTTGCACTGCATTGGTGTGCAGAAAAAAAAGAAGATAAACTGTTATTTGATTATCAAGCGAAAATTGCACCTTTTTTAAACTATCAAGATGGCCAAGGCGTTTTAGCAATAGAACTATTCATGAAAGACTATTTCAAAATTATTAAACGCACACGAGAACTCAACGATATCCTTTTACAATGGTTAAACGAAGCGATTATTTCTAGCAAATATCGCTTGATTTCGCTGGATAATACTTTTCAACTGGCGAATCAACACATTGAAGTCAAATCTCTTGCCGCTTTTAAAGAACACCCAGAAAAATTATTAACACTTTTTCTATGGATGACTAAACTTCCCGAGATACAAGGCGTAAGGGCGAACACCATTCGTCTCATCCATCAATCAACGTATCTGATTAATCAGGCTTATCGCAACAACCCCATACATCATCAACAATTTCTTGAGATTTTTAAATCACCTAATGGCCCCTATCACGCTTTACGCCACATGAATCGTTATGGTGTCCTTGGGCATTATCTCCCTTGTTTCCAACAGGTGATGGGGCAAATGCAATATGATTTATTTCATATCTACACCGTGGACCAACATGCGCTCTTCGTTATTCGAAATATAACACGTTACCAAGATAATACTCAAAATCAGTCATTTTCTTTGTGTGCACGATTGATGAAATCTATCCCTCAATGTGAAATCTTATATTTGAGCGCACTCTTTCACGATATTGCTAAAGGTCGTGACGGAGATCACAGTGAGCTTGGCGCAGAAGAGGCTTATCAGTTTGCACAACAACATGGATTAATAGAAGAGGATAGGGCGTTACTTGTCTGGCTTGTCAAACATCATTTACTCATGTCACATACCGCACAACGTAAAGACATTTATGATATCATGATTATCGCAGAGTTTTGCCAACACTTACCCCATAGTCATTATTTAGATTATCTTTACTTACTCACGGTCGCTGATATTTGTGCCACAAATCCTAAACTGTGGAATACCTGGAAAGACTCTTTATTAAAAGAATTGTATTACGCCGCTAAATTACATATGCATCAAGATGAAGGGGAGTTTAACAATACACAACTCATCTCAGAACGCCAAGCATTAGCACTCGATCTCTTGTCAGAAACGTCTTTAAATCCAGAGGAGATTGACACACTCTGGCAACAGCTCAATCATCGCTATTTCATGCATGAGTCTCCCTCGATGATCGCCGCACACACAAAAGCCATATTGTCAGCAACACACTACCCACTCATCTTAATTCAACCACACCATAGTGATGCCGCTATGGAGCTTTTTATTTATATGCCTCATCAAGATGAGCGATTTGCCATTACAACGGCAGTTCTCAGTAATTGTCATGTCACCATTACCGAGGCAAATATCCTCACAAACACACATGAGTTTGATTTAGATACCTATGTGATTCTAGATGAGGACAATCATACATCGATGCCTCATCATAAAATTAACCTCATCCAACACAATTTAGAAACACATTTGAGTCAAAAGAAACTACCACGGATCATTCATAGACGCATTGCACGATTACATGCACATTTTCACTTCGTTCCACAAATTACTTTTCAACAAATCAATCATCAGCGCTACACACAACTCCTGTTCATCACATCAGATCGCCCAGGGTTACTGGCACACATCAGTCAGATTTTTTTAAAACACCGTATTCATGTTCACCACGCTAAAATTGTAACCGCAGGTGAACGTGCCGAAGATACCTTTTCTATCACCCATGAAAACAACCAACCACTCAGCCCAAAAGAGCAAGAAATGCTTCGAAAAACACTCTTAAATGAAATGGAAAAGATAGCTTGAGGGTTCATTTTAAACCACGTACAATGAGCGCATGAATTCGACAATCCTAGGCACGAAAACACTCATTCAGGCTGAATCTTCGCGTGCTGATTTACGCCGTGCAACTTTTGCCGGCATATTACTACCTTTAAGTTTTGCGCCCTTTCATTTTCCTGGCCTTGCCATATTAAGCTTAACTTTTTTATTTTTACTTTTAAAACCAATGTCACTGAAGCATGCTTTTCAATTGGGCTTCATGTACGGTTTAAGCTTCTTTGGACTGGGTGTTTCTTGGGTATATGTGAGTATTCACCAGTACGGACATCTTCATAGCATCATTGCTGCAGCAATCACGCTAGTCTTCATCGCTTACTTATCACTTTATAGTGGATGCTTTACTTTAAGCTTCGTATGGCTTGCTAAACGCATCTCCCTCATACAACGTTGCTTGTTATTCAGCGCACTGTGGTGTCTATTTGAGTATTTACGTTCAATACTTTTGGGTGGTTTTCCTTGGCTTTCCATCGGTTTTGGGCAAATAGACTCGCCATTACAACACTTATTACCGCTTTTAGGCGTCCAAGGCGTTGGATTTGTCACCTGTTTTATCAGCGGCCTCTTAGCACTCAGTATACAAACGCCAAATCGTTATAAGTATCTTTACCTCGCAGCATTTATGGCGACATTGTTGGGCCCCTTACTACTACACACCCAAACATGGACGATTTCTCAAAAAGAAACGATTTCTGTCGGCATCGTTCAAGCGAACTTATCCATGCG
>JAHFRX010000078.1 GCA_023266075.1 Legionellaceae bacterium
TGAGTTACATGCCGATATGATTGCAGCTATTGCTCGTGAGAAACAGATTAAGGCCGGATCAAGAAAGAAAAAACTGGCTTTGATTGAAAGCATAAATCCAAGATGGTTGGATCTGTTCGACACCTTATTTTAATCAGCTCTCTTCCTCCGTAGCCCTGGGTTGCTTCGTCGCTGCGCTCCTTGCAATGACGCCATCTTTTAATTGACCGAACTTTTAATCACACCCGGTTTTTAATATCGCCGTGTCATTCTCGGGGCGCTTTGTTCTGAGATGACACGGTGAATGCTTAAGTTCGAAGAGCGATCGGTACTTTATCGGTTGAACTGATCTCATCCGATGGGGTGTCTTTAAAAAATTTTAGTCCTTTTTTAAATTTGATGTATCTGTCTAAGTTTGTTAATACGCTTTTTCCCAGCGCATCACTTGACTCTTGTTGTTCTGTTGGTGTTTCTTTAAGTGTATTTCTTGAGAGAGATTGGTTTAATGTATTAAGATGTGTTTCAAAAGCATGTTGGGTTGCTACAGCATGCTGTTCAATGAGTTTAAATTGATTTTGAAGTGCATCGAGCTCGACGTTGCTCTGCTCGACGTGCTCGGCTAATTCATGAAAAACAGTGGTATCTTGCAACAAACTTTCTTTTGTACTGGAAAGTGCCTCACTGATTTGTGACATCTCTTTTTGTGTCTGAGAAAGCTGATGATGTGCATCCGTCGTTTCTGCAACAAGTAGCGACAGCGATTGATTACGCGTTGTCATGATGGCTTGATTCTCATTCAAATTTTCCACGGCCTGACTTGCTTCATCCGCTTGTCTTTTGAACGATTGAACAGATGCCTGAAAGAGCTCATTGGAGCGAGCTCTTTCTTTGTTCTTTACGTTCAGTGAGTCAAGTAGGGCATGCATCGGTTTTTCAAGTGAATGAATCTCTTGAATCGATTCATTCAAGACGTCCTCAAGTTTAAGTACTTCGCTGGCCAATTTTTTTTGATATTCAAGCTCAGCTTGGTAATGATTTTTGAGTATTCGTGTTGGAATAATAAAGCTCACCAGGCCAATGATTGCGCCAAAAATTGATGCAACTGGAAAGAGTAGAGGTGAAACAAAAAGCCCAACAATACCACCAATACCACCACATAACGCCCCCAATACCCATCTTGCCCACCACGGATAATTGACATAAGTAGACGCAAACCTACTTAAAAAGCTCTTAGAAACTTGTTGCTTTTCCATGAGGTGTTTTATTTCTTCTGAAATTTCTTGTTGTCTTTTATCGTGTTGATGATTTTCTATAGGTGTGTTCATAATGAGCCTCCGACAAGGCGTTGTCGCACTGTTTCATTAGCAGCGGATACGGGTTTTGGCGATAATAATGTCATATGCACATGAGGAGAGCACGTTTCATCCTCTATCACGCCTATCAGACGTTGATTAATCTGCCGTAGTGTTTTTCTTAAACCTAAAACCTCTTCTTGTAACTTTTTGATTTCTGCATCCTTCGCTTTCAAGATAGGATCAATCGTGTTTTGATGCGCCTTTTGAATACGCAAAGCTTGTGTAATTACTTCTGCAGAGCTCTTCGTGTTTTTTTTCACATCCTCACTCAACTTTTCACTGGTTTCTGAAAATCTCCTAACCAATACCGCCATCTCTTGTTCTCTGCTCTGAAGCTTACGCTTTGTTTCGGCCAATGCGTCCTTTGTTGCGACAAGCTCTTGGTTCAATCTTTCCAGCGATAAAAGTTGCTCATGTGTCATTTCTGTTTGCGACTCGATGCTACTGGTTGTTTGTCTGATATGTTGCGTACAAGCGTGAACCTCTCGTGTGCTATTTTTTGTCTCTTGAGTAGCGGTTTGCATTGATCGGCGCTGCTCTACTTCTTTTTTTTCAGCTCGTTTGACGCTTTGATTGACCGCCTGTACTGTCTGAGTGGTTTTTTGAGCAGCAGGTCGTAATCGAGCAGGTTTAGGCTCAGGCTTAACTACGTTAGATTTTTTTGCACTCATAGCCCCGGCGACGATAACGAGGCAACCCGCTGTGACGATAAGCGCTCCGACAGGATTAATGGCAGCAAGTGCTGCTGCGATAGCAAGGACTTTCATAATGAGCTCCTTACTGATTCTTGAGTTGTTATTTTTGAGTTGATTACGTTTTTAAAGGTTGAAAGAAAAGCAAATAACGTGAGTATTCTCATGACAATCTTCCTTGTTGTTGGTGGTTGACTAAATAAAGCTTCCATGACGCGTCAATTAGATTTTATAAAATAAAATTTTAAAAAACAAGGAAAAATATTTTTTTAGCATAGCCTTACGGATGAAACACCAACCTTATTTGTTGCAGGAGTCATCAAAAATTAAAGCAGGGATATGCTGAGGGTGATTAAAATAAGCATCGACCTCTGCTATACCATATTTATCAGACCAACGAGGATTTTTATCTTTATCAATTAATAGGGCACGGACACCCTCAAAAAAATCTTGATGTTGCATAAAATGATAAGCTAATGTGTAATCCCTTGCTAAACAGTCCGCAAGCGATTTATTTTTAGCACGTTTAAATTGCTCGAATGTAACTGCAAGACTCGTGGGTGATTTTTGTTCCAGTTGATGCTGCGTTGTTTTTGCCCAAGAAGTTTTCGTTTGTTGTAAATTTAGATATATTTGCGCAATACTGGGTGCATCAAAACATTGATTGATATCATCCTTATCATCTAAATCTGTTTCCAAAATCACGCGATGGTTTTGAATAAGGTTGTCTATTTTCTGCGCGCTGTTTTTAGATAAATCTGTATCAAGAAGAGCATGAATCAACATATCGAAGGCTGCCGTCGGGATAACCGCTCGTACAAGCGTTAACATCAATGCATTTTTCGCATTGAGACGTGCACCGGTCAAGCCAAGATACAGGCCATACGCGCCGGTACATTTAGACAACAGGTGACTTGCACCAATATCCGGGAAAAATCCAATACCCGTCTCAGGCATGGAAAATACAAAATCTTCACTGGCGATAGCATACGGGCTATGTAATGAAATACCAACACCGCCACCGAAAGTGAAGCCATTCAATAGAGGGATGTATGGTTTGGGATAGTGTGCTATCAAATAATTTAATCGATATTCATCTTTAAAAAACGGTAGGGGGGCTTCAGGCTCTTGAAGACCAAGCTCGTATAAACGTCGAACATCGCCTCCCGCACAAAATGCACGACTTTCACTTGCACGAATGATGACGGCATGTATCTCATCATCCTGAGCCCAAGCGTGGAGTTGTGATGATAAGTCTTGAATCATCGTTTGCGTGAGTGCATGCAGTGCTTGTGGTCGATTGAGTGTGATGAGCCCTAAATGCTTTTCTACTGAAAAAATAAGATCGGTTGACATTTATTCACCTTTAAATTGCGCTTGGCGTTTTTCTAAAAATGCACTCACCCCTTCTTGTTTATCGCTGGTCGCACACGTTCTTGCAAACTGTAGCGCTTCAATATGAAAAGCATCGTCCAGCGGTAAATCATAACCACGATCGATACTTTCCATGATGGCATGAATTGCGATAGGTGCCATAGAGATGATCGTTCGTAATATATTTGTGGCCTGTGTAACGAGCAGCTCCGGCGTGGTAACCTCTGAAACAAGGCCCCAAGATAAAGCTGTTTCAGCATCAATAAAGCGGCCTGTGAGGCATAAATCTAAAGCGCGTCCCTTACCAACTAAACGTGCCAGCCTTTGTGTTCCACCATAGCCAGGCATCACACCCAACTTGACTTCAGGCTGACCAAATTGCGCGTTTTCAGAGGCGATCCTTAACGTGGTTGCCATGGCAAGCTCACAGCCTCCACCAAAAGAGAATCCATTGATAGCCGAAATACTCGGTTTCCCAAGGGTTTCAAATTGACGAAAAATAGCCTGCCCAAACCGTGCAAAGGCATAACCAGTTTCAGCATTGCACTCGGCTAACCGCTTAATATCAGCACCAGCACAAAATGCTTTTCCTTCACCGGTGATAAGCACACCACTAATACTTGAGTTTTGTTTTGCATCGCATAAATTCGCGTGAAGCGCTTCTAAAATTTCAGCATTGAGCGCGTTTAATTTTTCAGGTCGATTCAGTGTTAGCGTTAAAATGCCATCCTGTTGTTCTGCTTTGAGTGCTGTCATCATATCTCCTTAAAGGGTTGTTCGTTCATCTAATGCGAATTTAGAAATGATTTCTCGCATGATCTCATTCGTACCCTCTAAAATTTGATGCACGCGTAAATCACGTAAAAACCGTTCAATATGATAATCACGTAGATAACCATACCCGCCATGAATTTGCATGGCTTTATCGCTGATCTTAAATGCAACATCGGTTGCATAACGTTTCGCCATTGCACAGAGCATCTGGGCATTGCGCTCGGCATTATCGAGTGCAGCTGCAGCACGATAAAGCATCAATTGAGCGGCCGTGTACTCTGTTAACATATCTGCAAAATAAAAACGTAATACTTGATGTTCAGTCAATGGCACATGAAATTGCCGGCGTTCGTGCATGTATTGTTTGGTTAATCTTAAGCACGTATGTGCGCCGCCTAGAGAGCACGCTGCAATATTGATACGCCCACCATTGAGCGCATTGAGTGCTATTTTAAATCCCATGCCTTCTTCACCAATACGATGACGGACAGGAACGCGACAATTTTCAAAAAAAAGCATGCTTGTCGGCTGTGAGCGCCATCCCAACTTATGCTCTTCTTTACCAAAACTCAGGCCAGGTGTGTCTTTTTCTATGAGTAAACACGTGATCCCATGGTGGGTTTCGTCTCCTGTTCTTACCATGCACACGTAGATATCGCTGACGCCACCGCCGGAAATAAACGCTTTTGCACCATTGACAATATAAACATCGTTTTCTTTGATAGCGCGCGTTTTAAGAGAAGCGGCATCAGATCCTGCTTCAGGCTCTGTTAAACAATAACTTGCAAAAGCGTCCATCGTGGCAAGTTTTGGTCCCCAATGATGCCTTAAAGCATCGTCCGCATATTGACTAATTAATGAAGCAACCATGTTATGGATAGATAAATAAGCACTCGTACTCACACAACCACGCGAAAGTTGCTCAAAAATGAGTGCACTTTGAAGGCGTGACATTCCAGAACCACCGAATGCTTCGTTCACACAAATGGCGCTCATACCCAGTTTTGCTGCTTCCCGAAGTGTTTCTTTAGGGAAGTATTTTTTTTCATCCCACTCCGCTGAAAATGGCTCAAAATACTCACGTGAAAAATTTCCCGCCATTTCTTGTATTAAACGATTTTCTTCATTTAATTGAAAATCCATTTTATCCTCCTTTGAACCATACCATTTAATGATACAATGAAGAACTCGTCAATGATGATTCGTAAGAATAAAAATGCAGCAGCAAACCCCACAACGAATTTTAAAGGAATATTACGGTTTTGAGACTTTTCGATACCCCCAAGAAGATATTGTTAATGACTTAGTCGCGGGTGTTGATTTGCTGGTGTTAATGCCGACTGGTGGTGGAAAATCATTATGCTATCAGATTCCATCATTAGTACGCGAAGGCGTTGGAATTGTTGTTTCCCCATTAATTGCACTGATGGAAGATCAAGTCGCAGCTTTAAATGCAATCGGGGTGCGTGCTGCGTTTTTTAACTCCTCGCAAAGTAATCTCGAAGCACGTCAAGTGCTTGCAAAACTACATCAGCAAGCGATTGACTTACTGTATATTGCTCCGGAGCGATTGTTGCAACCTGCGTTTTTAGAGCGTCTCTCATTATGTAAAATCAGCTTGTTCGCAATTGATGAAGCACATTGTATTTCTCAATGGGGACATGATTTCAGACCAGAGTATGCAGCCCTTGGTCAATTAAGATCACATTTCCCTGATACGCCAATGATTGCACTGACCGCAACAGCCGATGCGCAAACACAAAAAGACATTGTCAAGCAATTACAATATTCACCAAAGCAATATGTTGCTTCTTTTAATCGCGCAAATATTTATTACCGTGTTGTTCCTAAAATAAATGCGCTACATCAAATTCATGAGTTCATTCAGGAAATAGAAGCACCATCAGGGATTATTTATTGTGGAACGAGACGCGGTGTGGAGCAAGTTGTCGGAAAGCTTGCAGGTCTTGGGTATGCCGTTCGGGGTTATCACGCGGGCTTAAGCTTTCAAGAGCGACGCGAGGTTCAATCCTTATTTCGTTTCGATAAAATTGATATTGTTGTAGCGACCATTGCTTTTGGTATGGGTATTGATAAACCCAATGTTCGTTTTGTGATTCATCATGACTTGCCTAAAAATATTGAGGGTTATTATCAAGAAACCGGGCGTGCGGGACGAGATGGATTACCCGCGCGGACTTTGTTACTTTATAATCCTGCTGATAGTATGCGTTTGAGAAGCTTCATTCACCCAGAGTTGGACGAAGCCCAACAACGAATAGAACATCAAAAGCTTAATCATATGCTGGCTTTTGCTGAAGCCACGCATTGCCGTCGACAGATTTTGCTAAATTATTTTGATGAGCCTTATACAGAAAATTGTCATTATTGTGATATTTGTGATAACCCACCAGAAGTTAGTGATGTAACCGTTGACGCGCAAAAATTTTTATCATGTATTTATCGTTTACGACAACGTTATGGAATGATGCATGTCATTGATGTCTTAAGAGGAAGTGAGTCGGAGA
>JAHFRX010000079.1 GCA_023266075.1 Legionellaceae bacterium
GGTTAGAACCTGTAATCAGCGCAATCTTCTCTCTAAGCATTAGAATGTCACTCCATGCTTGACTAAAATTTCTTTTGCTTTTGCAATAGAACTCATATCAATAATATCGGAAGTGCCTAACATAATGTTGAAGGCATCCTCTAATGCCGTGACCAAAGACATATGTGCAATAGAATCCCATTCTCGAATAGAGTTATATTGCAGTCCATCTTGAATAAGGATGGGATCTATTTTTAATGCATCTGCAAACACCTGTGTGAATATTGCTGAATTTGACATCGTCACCTCCTGAAATAATGTTGATTGAATTAAGACATAAATTGCTCTGCTGGCACGCCAATCACGGTAGCGTTTTCTCTAACTCTACGCATCACTGTGCTACCAGCTGCAATTGTAGCGCCATTTGCAACAAAAACGCTCGGCAACACAACACCGTGCCCTCCTATAAAAACGCAAGACCCTACGCGACTGAAGCCATTAATATTCGCATGAACACTCATGACAGAAAAATCACCCAACGAAGCATCATGCCCAACATTTGCGTAAAAATTTAATACAGAGCAAATTCCTACACTCGCATTTACAGAGATGGACGCAAATGGACCAATAATGGATCCTTTGCCAATCGTTGCTGTTTGACTGATATATGCATTTGAGTGGATATACGTAGCAAACGTAGCATTTTTATTTTTTAGATCAATGTATATTTTTTCTCTAACTTTTGGACAAGCAATAGCAAGCAATAATTGCACATCATCGTCAGGAACATAATCGATGATTTTACTGATGACAGGATATGTCTGTGCACCCCAAGTCACCTCCGTCACAACATCATCAATAAATCCTTCTATAGGCCAACACGTTGATTGAGTATGCGTATGACACCAATCAAGCAGTTCCCTTCCGAATCCACCGGCGCCTACAATGATTGTTTTCATTAAATATCCCTAGAAGCGACTATTACAACAACGTATTTTTATTCTGTTTTTTAATGCATGTCAACACGTTGCATGATATATCTTACGAACACCACCACCATTACACTGATTGCAAACTTGACGACAATCTTTGATTTCATTGACCATGATTCTACCGCACAAGATCAACCGATCAAGCATAGGCTCCAACGCCGAAAATTCAATATTAAACGTTCGCGCCAACTGCTCCGTACTCACATATTTCTCACGTTGGATATAATCACGAATTTGCAGTAGCATACACACCACCCCCATGACTTAATCGACGTACCAACCAGTGCCGACTTAAAATCACCATTGCCATTATCACACACAACCAACTCACCGTCAGCAAAGGATGCCTCAATACCGTCGCCATCTGATAAAATAGCGTCGCTGTCAAATAAGCAATCACGGTCGACCACGTCACCGAAAACCACATCAATCGACGTGTTGTTTCACTACGAATCACCGCAATTGTCGATACACAAGGAATATACAATAAAATAAACAATAAATACGCATAAGCACCCACAGCACCATCAAAATGCTGCACCATCACACCGTATACAGATGTCGTTGCATCCATATTGGCATACAAACTATTGAGCGTTCCTACCACCACCTCTTTTGCCAAAACACCGGTCAACAAACCTACTGTTGCAGGCCAATTATCTTGTGTGAGCCCCATGGGTGCAAATAATGGCGTGAGAAGCTGCCCAATCCATGCCAAAATAGAGTCGTGTTCCGCGACCAATGTCCCATGAAATGAATACGTACTTAAAGCACCTAATAACGCGCAAATCGGTACAATCACTTTCCCCGCTCGCACAACAAAAGCTTTCAACCGAACGCCCGTTTCACGCAATAGCCGACGCAATAATGGACGGTGATACACCGGTAACTCAAAAATAAGTGGTGCATGCTGCCCTTTAAAAAGCGTGTTGCGCAGGAGTAGCCCCGTCATCAATGCCATCAAAATACCCATGAGATACAACGAGAACACTACGTTCTGCCCGCCTTTTGGAAAAAAGGCGGCAACAAATGTCGCGTAAATTGCAAGGCGCGCACCACACGACATAAAAGGCGCCATTAAGATCGTCAGTATTCGATCTTTCTCATGCTCTAACGTACGTGTGGCCATAATTGCCGGCACGTTACAACCAAAGCCAACAATCAACGGTACAAAGGCTTTTCCAGGAAGTCCCAAAACACGCATCACGCGGTCCATCATAAAAGCCGCTCTCGCCATATAGCCAGACGCCTCGAGCAACGAAAGGAAAAAATACATACACGCCATCACGGGAATAAACGTCAACGTTGTACTTAATCCTCGTCCGATACCATTTGCAATCCACGCAATCAACGGCCCAGGACAATGAAAATGCTCGAGCACTCGTGTTGGCAAGATCACAAATAACTCTTGTGTCGTCACATCAAACGCACCTTGAACCGCGCCACCCACATGGATTGCCAAAAAAAATAACGCATACATTAATGCAAAAAAAATGGGCAATGCAAAAAATCGATGTAGCACAATACGGTCAATCTTCGCGGTCCAATGATTTCTTGAATCCGTCGCCCGAGCTTGCACTTTTTTCATTAATGTATTCACTGCCGTATAACGTGCATCGGCTAAAAGTAAATCTAGCGGCTCGCTACAGATCGGTAATGACACGACTGACGTTAATAAACGATCACCCTCAGCAACACGATAGGTGAAATAATCTAAAGCACGTGATATCTGTTGTGCTTTCAATTGCTGCGACACAACACTCAGTGCGTCTTTCACCTCAGACGATAAAGCTTGCGAAAGCGGCGTAGGAGCGACCAATGGCTCATTCAAACAATGTTTTAACGCTAAAACCCCAACACCACGATGCGCTTCTAAAGAAATAACAGGGCAATTTAACCGTGCTGACAAATGACCTAAATTGAGCGTAATTCCTTCTGTATTTGCCAGATCCATCATATTCACTGCAACAAAAATCGGTATGCCGAGCTCTAATAATTGGCTCGTCAGATATAAATGACGCTCTAAGGCACACGCATCAACCACATTGATGATGCAATCAAAATCTAAGGACGCAACAGCCTTTGCTGTAATTTGCTCATCTAGACTGGCATTTGTTGACGACGCTAAAGAGTAAAGTCCAGGTAAATCAATCAGTTCAACCGTTAACGTACCTACCTCGACAATGCCAGCTTTCTTTTCAACCGTCACACCGGGCCAATTTCCTACTTGCTGGTGCTCGCCTGTGAGCGCATTAAATAGGGTTGTTTTTCCACTATTGGGATTTCCCACGAGTAAAATACGCATTATACATACGTCCATTCTAAGGTTGAGGCTTCAAGTTCACGAATCACAAGAGATAGGCCTCTGACTTTAATCTCTAAGGGACAACCGAATGGTGCGCGGCGCAACACATGCACTTCAACACCACACGTGACGCCAAAAGCAATTAAACGACGGCGATAATCAGCATCAATCGCACCATAATGCAACAGTTGCACCACATCTCCTGGCTTCAGATCGGCTGTTCTAATCATACCCCAACTCATTTCGTGACAACAGTACAGCCTATTCTATCATACATGTAATCGATAATCATTCTCAATTTTATCAAAAAATATACAAATTGCGGTGATGATTTATGCGAATTTGAAGTTGAACTTCAGATTTACATAAATTACACTGCTATAAACACTTGAAGAGCATCATGACGCATTATATCCCTCGTCACATTGAAAAAGAACTGTTATCAACTGCGGCCAGTTATTCGGTTGTGACACTGTTGGGTCCCAGGCAATCAGGAAAAACCACCTTGGTGCGCCATGTATTCCCTGAAAAACCGTATGTTTCTCTTGAAAACCCAGATGACCGCAGCTTCGCAGAGCAAGATCCGAGAGGCTTTCTTGAACAATACCCAGAGGGCGCTATTCTAGATGAAATACAGCGACTTCCTATTCTGCTCTCTTACATCCAAGGCATTGTCGATCGTCAAGAGACCAGAGGCTTATTTATTTTAACCGGAAGCCATCAACTGGAGTTACACCAATCTATTAGTCAATCTTTAGCGGGCCGAACAGCAATTTTAAAGCTGTTACCTTTGTGCCAAGCTGAGTTACCACCCACGCACCCACCACAAACACTGGATGATTATCTATATCAAGGTATGTACCCACGAATTTATCACGATCCCATTCAGCCGACGTCATTTTACCGTAACTATGTGCAGACCTATTTAGAGCGCGATGTCCGAAGGATGATCGCAATCAAAGATCTCAGTCAATTTCAGCACTTCATCAAATTATGCGCCTCTCGCATAGGCCAACTATTCAATGCCACTCAAATCAGCAATGAATTGGGCGTTTCATCCAACACAGTAACGCATTGGCTATCCATTCTAGAAGCGTCATTTGTCATTTTTCGCTTACAGCCGTATTTTGAAAATTTTGGGAAGCGAATGATCAAATCACCCAAGCTATATTTTACAGATGTGGGGCTTGCTGCTTATTGTCTTGGTATTCATCAAAAAGAACAACTCACACGCGATCCTTTTCGAGGTCATTTAGTAGAAAATTTTGTTATTTCAGAATTTATTAAACATCGTGCAAATCAAGGACTAGAACCGAATTGTTATTTTTATCGTGACAGTAATCAACATGAAATCGATCTTTTAATTCAACAAGGCGCTCAGTTAATTCCTGTAGAAATCAAATCATCCAAAACTTTTCACCCCGATTTTTTAAAGAACCTACAGTATTTTAAATCGATTGCCAAAGAACAATATGCACCAGGATTTTTAATTTACGCCGGTGAGCGCGAACAACGTATTCATGATATTCAAGTACTTCATTTTACTCATATTCAACGGATCACGCGTGAATAGCGCATTTTCTGAGCAGTAAAACTATTCATCAAGTTAATGAATGTGTGGTAATACGCGATCTTAGGTAAAAAACTTTTTAATTCCTTCTTGCCATGGATAAATGATGACTTGATCCATTTTTCGAGGACGCGGATCATTCGAAAGACAAATTGCTTCGCAATGATTGAATTCATTGGCTATTTCACGCAAATTGTTTAATTCAATGGCCTGCACTTGTGTGCTGCTTTTTATTTCAATGAACAATAACGGCTGCGCCGGACGCTCAACAACCAAATCAATTTCTGCACCATCGGCGGTCATCAAATAAGAAAAGCGATAATCTGGATGATAATAAGAAGCAAGCTTAAAACACTCCATCACAATAAAACTCTCAAACAGCTCGCCAAAATAACTCGTTCGCTCTTTCAGAGGAACATTCAACATGAGTGACAATGCCCTCACAACACCAACGTCAAAAAAATAAAATTTAGGAGCGGTTTTCAGACGTTTACGAAAAGAGTGATGAAAAGGCTCAATAATTTTACCCAACAGTGTATCTTCCAATAACGCAAAATATTCTTTAACCGTTTTATCACTTGTACCAACATCACGCCCAATATTAGAATAATTGATGATTTTTCCATTACATTGCGCAGCCACTTCAAGAAATCGACGAAACGGATCTAAATTTTTGATTAATTGCTCCGCCCAAATTTCTTCTTTGAGATAAGTTGATGTATAAGCCTCCAAGAAACGTCGTTTAGCATGCTCACTGGAAAATTCTGTAACTTTTGGCAACATCCCATAATGCAACGCTTGCTCCAGAACAAACTCAGAACCTAACTCTAGATAACTAAAAGGATATAAATATGAAACAAAAGCTCTTCCTGCCAACAAATTAACGCCTGTCATTTTTAATTTACGCACGCTTGAACCTGTCAAAATAAAATACTTTTTTGATCGCCACGTCTCTAATAATAAGTGAACAATATCCAGTAATTTGGGTAGTTTTTGAATTTCATCAATCACAATGTGGGTGATTGTGGGCGGTGTTGCTTCGACAAGCTCAATTAATTCATTGGGATTTTTTGCTAAACGAGCCTCTTGTTTTGAATCAAGTAAATTGATAAACAAACATTGGTCGACATTAAATCTCGTCTCAATCAATGTACTTTTTCCAACACCTCTCGCACCAAATAAAAACAAACTGTAGTTTTTCTCTATGATTAATAAACGTTTTTTCATGGTTGTCTCGTAGTTAACTCCGAATTTACGGCTTAAATCCGAAGTGCTCTCCGAGAAATAATATATCAAATTATATTACAAAAAACCACTGTATTTAATATACCGCTCCTTGGATCACACGTGAATAGCGCGTTTTCTGAGCGGCCTTGTAAGCATTAATTATACCAGCACCACATGATTTTTCTAAAGAACTCGCATTTATACAAGACATTGAGCCTGCAGGTAGCTTATCTTCGGAAGGGAAAGGCGTTACGGCATCATGCGCTGTAATAATTTTTTTTACCTTTTTGGGTGTCAGTGTTGAATCAATCGCATACAAAAGTGCAATCACGCCAGCAACATGGGGGGCGGCGAAGCTCGTACCTTGCTTTTGACTATAACCCTCATCAACCGTCGCATAAATACCATACGCGCCATTGCCTCCAGGTGCTGCCAGCGTAACAGACGCTCCCCAATTAGAATACGACGCACGCTCTCCATAAAAGCCCGTGGCCGAAACGGAGATAATATCCTCACAATTTGCAGGGTAATCACGCGCGGCATCATTATTTTGATTCCCCGCGGCAACAATAACAGAGACCCCGCGGTTTTGTATTTCATTGAAAG
>JAHFRX010000080.1 GCA_023266075.1 Legionellaceae bacterium
GTGATAGCCTTTTGTGAGGTATTGGAAAGCATTTGCAGCACGCGCTGGCGTATCTTTCAATCCTTCGCGATGAATATCTTCGCCAATATCTTTGAGGAGCTGTGTAAATAATTCTTGCATGTAAAAACCTTTTAGCCTGGGGGCCAAGTCATTTGTCGTCCACCAATGAGATGTAAGTGGATATGATAGACGGTCTGCCCGCCCTGTTGATTCACATTAAATACTAATCGATAACCTGTTTCATTTAAGCCTTCTTCTTTCGCAATGTGCTTCGCGGTTAAAATCATTTGACCGAGTAACATCGCATCCATGGTATCGGCGTGGTCCAGCGTCTCGATGTGTCGTTTGGGAATAATCAACACATGTGTTGGCGCCTCTGGATGAATATCTCGAAAGGCTAGAAGTTCATTATTTTCAAAAACGATATGCGCAGGAATCTCACCAGCTGCTATTTTACAAAATAAACATGACATGTAATACCTTATTTTTGCGTTTTCTAAATAATTTAAGCATAATACCGTGTTTTTTGATCATACAACAGGTGGAGCATGAGTTTATTAGCAATCAGTAGCGGACGGGATATCCCTAACGAGATTAATGTCATTATCGAAATACCCATGAATGGTGCACCAGTTAAATATGAGGTGGATAAAGAAAGTGGTGCGTTGTTCGTCGATCGTTTTATGATGACGGCTATGTTTTATCCTGCAAACTATGGCTACATCCCCAACACGCTTTCTGAAGATGGTGATCCCGTGGATGTGCTTATCGTCACACCGATGCCGCTTATCAGTGGTTCCGTGATTCGTGCGCGCGTGGTCGGTGTACTTAAAATGACGGATGAATCAGGAACAGACGCGAAATTAATTGCAGTCCCAACGCGTAAAATTTCAAAAGCGTATGATGATATCGAGACATATGAAGATTTACCTCAATCCTTACTAAAATCAATCGAGCATTTTTTTAAACATTATAAAGATTTGGAAGAAGGGAAGTGGGTGAAAATTGATGGTTGGGATAGCATTGGCGCGGCACATCAAGAAATTTTAAATAGTGTTGCGCGTCATGAAGGGCGAGAAGAAACAGCATAGATTGTGTTTGGTCTCATTGCTTTGCATTGAGACCTTCGCTATAATGCCCCCCTGTTCATAGGCACGTAGCTCAGTGGTAGAGCACCACCTTGACATGGTGGTGGTCGGTGGTTCGATCCCACTCGTGCCTACCAGTTTTATCGAACCCTGCAAAGCGGGGTATTTTTGTTACAAAAGAGAATATAGACATGATAACCATACAATTACCGAATGGTCAGCACCAAATGCTTGACTCGCCTACTTCGGTTCAAGATGTCGCGCAGGGTATTAGTCTTAGTCTGGCTAAGGCGGCAATTGCAGCTTACATTAATGAGCAGCTGGTTGATATGAGTTATGTCATAACGCGTGATTGTCATGTCGTGATTTTGACAGACAAAAATCCAGAGAGCCTTGAGATCATTCGTCATTCGACGGCGCATTTACTTGCACAGGCTGTGAAGCTCTTGTTTCCTTCAGCACAAGTGACGATTGGTCCTGTGATTGAAGATGGTTTTTATTATGATTTTTCCTTTGAGCGTGCATTTACACCTGAGGATTTGGAAAAAATAGAAGCCAAAAT
Organism: Legionellaceae bacterium; assembly: GCA_023266075.1. Taxonomy (GTDB): domain Bacteria; phylum Pseudomonadota; class Gammaproteobacteria; order Legionellales; family Legionellaceae; genus JAGVJT01. The sequence goes on from JAHFRX010000080.1 coordinate 1,651, forward strand.
GCAAGCGCTCGTTTCGGCTAACCTACCTGTGACGCGCCGTGAGTTGCCGCGCAATGAAGCAATTGACTATTTTTTAAGTCAAGGTGAAACATATAAAGCAAAAATCATTGAAGCGATTCCTGAAAATGAAACGTTATCTTTATATCGGCAAGGTGATTTTGAAGATTTATGTCGTGGTCCGCACGTCCCTAGGACTGGTTTTTTAAAAGCCTTCAAATTAATGAAAGTCGCTGGTGCATACTGGCGAGGTGATTCAAATAACGAGATGCTACAGCGCATTTATGGCACGGCCTGGGTTGATAAAAAAGCATTGGCAGATTATTTATTTCGTATTGAAGAAGCCGAAAAAAGAGATCATCGCCGTATCGGTAAAGCACAACAATTGTTTCATTTTCAAGATATCGCACCAGGCATGGTATTTTGGCATGCGAAAGGATGGACGATTTACCGCATACTCGAAGACTATATGCGTCATCGTCTGACTGAATATGGTTATCAAGAAGTGAGAACACCGCAACTTGCCGATAAAGTTTTATGGGAAAAATCAGGACATTGGGAGAATTTTAGAGACAGTATGTTTTTCACTGAAACTGAAAATCGTCAATATGCGGTAAAACCAATGAATTGCCCTTGTCATGTGCAGATTTATAATCAAGGTTTACGTAGTTATCGAGAGCTTCCTTTACGTCTTGCGGAGTTTGGGAATTGTCATCGTTGCGAATCCTCAGGTTCATTGCATGGACTCATGCGAGTACGTAATTTTGTTCAGGATGATGCGCATATTTTTTGTACTGAAGATCAGATTCAATCCGAGGTGACACAACTTCTTGCGCTTGTTCAATCTGTGTATGGTGATTTTGGATTTAATACGATCACGTATCGGCTAGCAAGACGGCCTGAGAAGCGCGTGGGGAGTGATGCCGTGTGGAATAAGGCTGAAGAAGCCCTGGAAGCTGCGATGCGGGCGTGTGAGATTGAATGGGTAGACGCACCCGGAGAAGGGGCGTTTTATGGGCCAAAAATTGAATGCTCGCTTTCGGATTGCTTAGGACGAATCTGGCAATGTGGTACAATTCAAGTCGATTTTTCTATGCCAGAGCGCTTAGATGCGCAATACGTGGCGGAAGATGGTAGTAAGCAAGTTCCGGTAATGATTCATCGTGCCATTTTGGGTACGTTTGAGCGATTCATGGGGATCTTAATCGAGCATTGCGCGGGGAAATGGCCAGTATGGCTTGCACCAATACAAGTTGCCGTGTTAACGATTAGTGAAAAACAGCATGAATATGCAGCGAAAGTAGACGAAATTTTACAAAAAGCTGGAATGAGAAGCAGTTTAGACTTGAGAAATGAGAAAATAGGCTTTAAAATTCGCGAGTATACACTGCAAAAAGTGCCTTATTTGCTCATTATCGGTGATAAAGAGGTTGAGCAAAATAGTGTGACATTGCGTTCGTGTGACGGGACAGATTTTGGTCAAAAGACAATGCGTGCAGTGTGTGATACACTGCATGCCGAAATTGACAAAAAAGGTCGACTAGAAACCATTGGAGGAAATAACCATTAGTGTATCAACTAAGCGTGATAGTGATCGTGCTAGAATCAATGAGAAAATTACAGCATCTGAGATACGTTTAATCGATGCAGATGGCAACCAAATGGGTATTGTCTCCGTGCGCGAAGCACTCAGTGCTGCGGAAGAAAGCGGGTATGATTTAGTGGAAATTTCACCCACGGCAAATCCTCCAGTTTGCAGAATTATGGATTATGGAAAGTTTCTTTTTGAATTGAATAAAAAACAAGCTGAGGCACGTAAAAAGCAGAAACAAATTCAAATCAAAGAACTAAAATTCCGTCCTACGACGGAAGATGGGGATTATCAGGTCAAGCTACGCAACCTGTTACGTTTCCTAAATAATGGCGATAAAGTCAAAATCACACTACGTTTTCGTGGTCGTGAGGTGGCTCACCAAGAGCTTGGAATGAAAATTTTCGAGCGGTTGCAACAAGATACTGCGGAGTTTGCTGTCATTGAACAGCATGCAAAACGCGAAGGTCGTCAGTTGTTTATGGTGTTAGCGCCCAAAAAGAAGTAGGTTGACTACTTCAAATAATGGGGTCGCGTTCATAGGTGTTTTCCTAGAACAACGATCAGTTTGATTCTCTTGAGTTATTTAAGAGTAAATGCGGAGTTATGTTATGCCAAAACTAAAGTCTCACCGCGGAGCGCATAAGCGTTTTCGTAAAACAGCAAATGGTGATGTGAAGCATCGCGGTGCTTATAGGAATCACATCTTAACTAAGAAATCCACGAAACAAAAACGACGGTTACGTGTAACATCACGATTATTGAAGCCTTGTGATGCACGGTTGGCGAAACGTATGTTGAATGGTGGTTAAGAGGAGAGTAGAAGATGCCAAGAGTAAAACGCGGTGTGACCGCAAAAGCCAGACATAAAAAAATATTGGACCAAGCCAAAGGCTATTACGGTGCGCGTAGTCGAACCTATCGTGTTGCTAAGCAAGCGGTGATCAAAGCAGGACAATATACATATCGTGACCGTCGTCAACGTAAACGTCAATTCAGATCGCTTTGGATTACACGGATTAATGCTGAAGCGCGCGTGAGTGGTTTGTCTTATAGCGGTTTAATTGATGGTTTGAAGAAGGCTGCGATTGAGTTAGATAGAAAAGTACTCGCTGATATGGCCGTACATGATAAAGAAGCGTTTGCCGTCGTTGCTGAGCAAGCAAAAAAAGCATTAGGTCTTTAATAAAAAAAGTAAGTAAAAAAGGGGCCTTGGCCCCTTTTTTGTATGATAGAGGTAAATGACGCATGCAAGGTATTGTAAAACTCAAAGAAGCCGGTATTGCTGCAATTGAAAATGCGAGCTCGATTGAGGCATTGGAAACTATCCGTGTTGATTTTCTGGGTAAAAAAGGGCGATTGACAGAATTATTAAAAAATCTTGCAACGCTGTCACCCGAAGAGCGCCCGCGTGTTGGTCAAGAAGTCAATCAAGCAAAAGAAGCGTTGAATCAAGCTATTGAAACGCAATTATCTACGCTTAAAGAAGCACGATTGGCTGAAAAATTGGCATCTGAACGTGTTGATGTGACTTTACCAGGACGTGCATTTAAAACCGGAGCCTTGCATCCTGTGACGCAAATCAAGTGTTGGATCAATGATTATTTTAGCCAACTTGGTTTTGATGTGGTTGACGGACCTGAAATTGAAAGTGAGTTTTATAATTTCGAAGCATTAAATATTCCAGCGCATCATCCTGCTCGAGCGATGCATGATACATTTTATTTTGGAGATGGCCATTTATTGCGAACGCATACTTCTCCGGTACAGATTCGAGCGATGGAAAATAGAACACCACCCTTTCGTTTGATTGCGCCAGGGCGCGTGTATCGTTGTGACTCGGATATGACACACACGCCGATGTTCCATCAAATCGAAGGGTTGTGTATTGACAAGCAAGCCAACTTGGCAAGTTTGAAGGCGTTGTTACATCATCTTTTTTCCTCGTTATTTGGTCGCGATGTTGATGTGCGTTTTCGTGCTTCTTATTTTCCTTTTACCGAGCCTTCAGCTGAAGTGGATATTCAATGTACGCATTGCCAAGGTGCTGGATGTCGCTCTTGTAAATTTACAGGTTGGCTGGAAGTATTAGGGTGCGGTATGGTTCATCCTGCGGTGTTGAAAGCGGTTCATATTTCACCTGATGTTTATCAGGGTTGGGCTTTTGGTATGGGATTGGATAGACTTGCGATGCTCTATTTTGGCATTGATGATTTACGCATGATGTTTGAAAACGATCTTGCTTTTTTAAATCAGTTTTAAGGTAAATTCAATGAAAGTCAGTGAAACTTGGTTGCGTGAATGGTGTCGTCCTGCTTTGTCTAGTGAAGCATTGGGAGCCATGCTTACTTTGGCGGGCTTAGAAGTAGATAGTATGACGGCTGTTGCAAATCTTTTCGATGGTGTTGTAGTTGCACATGTATTAAGTACAAAACAACATCCTGGTGCTGATCGATTAACACTGTGCGACGTTGACAATGGTAGTGGTACCACATTGCAAGTTGTATGCGGTGCGTCGAATGTGCGACCGGGTCTTAAAGTTGCTTTAGCGACGATTGGTGCTCGTTTAACACCTGAATTTAAAATTAAAGAAACGAAACTGCGTGGAGAGCTTTCACAGGGGATGCTTTGCTCCGCTGAAGAGCTAGGCATGCAGCGTATCTCAGACGGTATTTTAGAGCTCGAGGAAGATGCACCAGTAGGGCTGAATTTTCGTGAGTATTTCGCGCTTGATGATAAGATTTTTGATATTGATTTAACACCCAACCGCGCGGACTGTTTGAGTATTCAAGGTATCGCGAGAGAAGTTTCGGCGCTGACAGGCATACCACTCACGATGCCTAAAATGATATCAGCACCGATTGAGCATCAAGATGTGAAGCGTGCACGGATTTCCGAGGAAGCCGCATGTCCACAGTATTCATTGCGTGTGATTAAAGGACTCAGTACAACTCGGCAGACGCCATTTTGGATGGTGGAGCGTCTTCGTCGCTCTGGCGTGCAGCCAATACATTCCATCGTAGATATTGTGAATTATGTGATGCTTGAGTTGGGCCAACCCATGCATGCATTTGATGCATCACGTGTCGTCGGTGATATTGATGTGCGTTATGCAAAACCAGGAGAGTCATTGACGCTTTTGAATCAGCAAACCGTCGTGCTTGATGAGCAAGTGCTTGTGATTTCTGATGAGAAGGGTGCTCTGGCTATGGCGGGTGTGATGGGTGGACTTCAAAGCGCTGTACAACCTGAAACCACCGATATTGTATTGGAAAGTGCTTTTTTCAATCCGTTAACGATTGCAGGTGTTGCACGTCGTTTTGGCTTGACAACAGATTCGGCACAGCGTTTTGAGCGCGGTGTTGATCCCGCATTGTCGACCGTTGCGTTAGAGCGTGTTACAGAAC
>JAHFRX010000081.1 GCA_023266075.1 Legionellaceae bacterium
ATCGAGCATGGTTTTTGTAATGTCCAAAAATGCCCAGGTCGTTAACCCGCCTAAAGACGCCACAATACTGTAACCGTAAATACCCGCTAAAACGGGGTCACCATGGGCATAAGCTTTAGCACGATTAAGATAAGGTAGACCACTGATTAATCCAAGAGACATTAGCGCTGTTTTAGCAAGTGTCGGCAAGAGACTTATCTTACGCTCTGGCGAAATATTTAAAAGATCTTGTTGAAGGATGATGTCCAAAGGCATAGATTGCAATTCATCGTCTATATGTTCTTCTAACACGATATCATCCTAAAAATGAAGTTTAAAATAAGTCGTGAGCGCAGACATACACACATCTAAATCATGTCGCTCAGTATCTAAAATAATCTCTGCGGCTTTTGGTGCTTCATATAAAGAGCTAATCCCTGTGAAATGATCGATATGCCCCCGCTTGACCGCTTTGTATAACCCTTTTGGATCGCGCCTTTGACAGGTTTCGATAGATGCACTGAGATAAATTTCAGTAAAATCAATGTGTAGCAAAGCCGCTTTTTCGCGCACAATTTGGCGCATGTCTTCGTGAGGAGAAATAGCACTGACCAGCACTATCATCGACTGTGTTGCCATAAGGATGGCTATCTCACCTAAACGTCGAATATTTTCGCGACGCGACTCCTCACTAAACCCTAAATCCACATTAAGACTATTGCGTAAACTATCACCATCCAGTAAACAAGTGACCCGACCTGCTTGCAATAATTTATACTCAAGAAGGCTCGCAAGCGTTGTTTTCCCCGCACCTGACAAGCCCGTAAACCAAATAATTTGTCCTTTTTGCTGATAATATTCACACCGTTGTCCATAGTCTACAAACGGATTCATTTGATTTTGAAAAGTGTGTTGGGCGGGGTCTTGTGTGTGCTCATCTTCAAGATGTGAGAGGATAATACCACCCCCTGCAATATCAAACTCATCGACAATGACAAAGCGCTGCATATCGACATGATTGGGATCAAATGCCATGGGCTCAAACAAACGAATGGTACATTCCCCCGCTTGGTTAGTTCCTATATGCGTTGCATCCTGTGTGCTTGAAAGGGTCGCTGTATCCATTCGATGCTTTATTTTCCCCAAAATCATTCTGGTTTTATAGGTCCCTAATTTAAAGATATATTCTTTATCCTGAATCAGTGGATTTTTACCTAACCAAAATAAAGACACTTGAATTAAAGTGGCAGTATAAGGCACAGACTCGCCTACACGAGAAACAATGTCGCCTCTTTTCACATAAATTTGTTCATGCAAAGTAAACCCAATAGAATATCCGGCCGACACGGTGTTTAAAACGGTATCCCTATTAAAAGCTTCTAACGATTTTACGCGACTTGTCTTGCCAGAAGGTGAGAATAGCACATGATCACCGACTTGAAGGGTTCCTGAACTCATTTGCCCTGCAATAATACGCCGATTATCCTTCTCATTCGTAAATTTATAGACATCTTGAACATGCATACGAAAAGGTTGCAACTCATCTGAGGGCTTTTTAACAAAACCATCTAAGGTTTCTACCATAGTCAAGCCCTCGTACCAAGGCATATGGTCAGAATGCGCGACAATATTATCTCCTTGACGACCACATACGGGAATATAGCTTATTGGCTTAAGATTAATTTCTTCTAAAAATTCAGTAAATGCACTTTTGATTTCGTTAAATTGCACCTCAGAGTAATTGACCAAATCCATTTTATTTACTAAGACAACAACTTGCTTAACATCCAATAAAGCCAACATATATGCATGCCGCTTCGTATTTTCCTGAATCTTTTCACTGGCATCGATCACAAGAAATGCCGCTTCAGCACTAGCGGCCCCCGTCACTAAGTTTTTTAAAAACTCAATGTGCCCTGGTGCATCCAAAATCAAATATCGACGCGTTTGTGTACTAAAAAAACACCGAGCAATGTCAATGGTAATCCCTTGGGTTTGTTCATCTCCCAGCGCATCTAATAAGAAAGCATACTCAAAAGGCCGAGCATTCATTTCACAAAATTGCTTAACACGCTCTAATTTACCTTGAGGTAGTGCATTCATTTTTGCCAATAAACAACCCATTAAGGTACTTTTACCATGATCCACGTGACCTACAATCACAATATTCATGCACTCATCATTCATCACATATATCCTGCTTTACGAAGTGTTTCTAAACCACCCATTTCTTTATCCTGAGCCCGACCTGAGCGCTCACTGATATTGGCGAATTGTCCGCTTTTAATTTCTAAAATAATCTCTTCTGGATTCTTAGAACAAGAAGTCACAATATTGGTGCATGGTGCGCATCCTAAAGAGCGATATCGCTGCCCTTGACCTTGATCATAATACAAACTCACGGTTGGGATTTTTTCACGCTCGATGTATTCCCAAATATTCAATTCAGTCCAATCGAGCAATGGGTGGACACGAACATGTGAGTTGGGTGGAAAATCGGTTTTATACTGATTCCAAAATTCAGGCGGCTGCGCACTAACATCCCAGTCATGATTGGCTCCACGTAAAGAAAAATACCGCTCCTTAGAACGACTTCCTTCCTCATCCGAACGAATGCCGACAACAACTCCCGTAAATGCTTGGTTATTTTCAAATAACTCATATTGATTGGTTTGATGATTTAACACATAACGCTTACCTGTACCATTTAGCGTATCTGACAATGCTTTGGTTTTTAATAATTGACAACAACGCCCTCTATCTACAGTTCCTGCCGGAAACGTTTGTCCTGCATCCAATGCTGCTTCATTTTTTCCCACCAATAAAGTTAAATTCCAATCTTTGGCAAATTTGTTCCGGTATTCAATCATTTCTGGAATTTTATAAGACGTATCAACATGGACAAGTGGAAACGGCACATGGCCAAAAAACGCTTTCCGTGCCAACCACAGTAATACGGTGCTGTCTTTACCAATAGACCACAGCATGCATAAATGATTAAGCTGACTATAAGCCTCTCGCAGTAAATAAATGCTTTTACTTTCAAGTTGATCAAGCTGATTCATGTTCGCTCCGTAAAAGATCATTGAGTAAGGATAATAAAGGGGTATGCAAGGTATGACTGCTCGCAATAATTCCGCTCGTAATTAAAGGATTGCGTTGATTGTAAGTAAAACGCTCGCCAGAACCATTAGTGATTAAGCCTCCCGCCTCACTTAAAATACAATCTGCTGCGGCAATATCCCATTCACACAAAGGGGTTTTTCGAATAGACGCATGCATACGCCCATCAGCAATGGCACAATATTTCATAGCACTGCCTCCGGGTATAAATTCACACCCATTCATTTTTTTCATGATGAAAGACACCCAAGAACTAGAGTGAGAGCGACTGATCGCACATTTCAAATGGTGAAGTGTCGATTTATCCTCAACATGAATGGCTGTCTCTGTCTCATTGAAAAGCACATGAGCCCCTTGATCTTGCATCGCATAATAAAGACGATTTTGAGCGGGTACGCTGATGATACCCAGAATAGGCACCCCTTTTTCAACAAGTGCCAAATTTATCGTAAATTCGCCATTTTTGGCAATAAACTCTTTTGTGCCATCTAGCGGATCTAGAATCCAGACGTGCTCGGCCTCTAAACGCGATAAATCATCAACACTTTCTTCAGACAAAATAGGATAGGGGAAAGATTGCTCTAATATGTGGCAAATAATGTGATTGGATCGCTCATCCGCAATGGTAAGCGGTGACTTGTCTTGTGCTTTATAAACCACATCAATGCTGTCTTGTTGATAGACTTGCATGATAGCATGAGCTGCCTCTTGAACCGCTTGAATGGCTATGTTTAACATCGTTTTTCCTGGATTATTTCACTCAATGCCTTCTGAAGCGAGTCCATTTCACCCATCGTTCCTATTGTGAATCGTAAGCAACTTGGTAATCGATTGCTCGCCATCGGTCGCACAATAATCCCTTTCATTTTCAACGCGCTAAATACTTCTTTGGCTAAATCGGCCGATAGAAAATCAACCAACACAAAGTTCGCCTCACTTGGATAGGGTGTTAACCCTAACGCGCTACAATGCGCCGTAAATACTTGGCATAAGTGCTTGTTTTGCACCCGTAACTCTTGAATACGCTCTTTATCATGCACAAGTGCTGCAACCGCCGCAGATTGCGCCGCACTACTTACAGACGCCGGTGCTTGTAACACTTTAAGTGCATGGATTATCGGTAAAGGACCGTACAACCAACCCATGCGCGCACCCGCTAATCCATATATTTTTGAAAACGAACGAAGTACACACACATTGTCATATTCATTCACCAACGACAGTCCACCATCATATTCCTCAGCGTTTACATATTCCGCATAGGCCGCATCAATAACCAATAAAATGTCTTGAGGTAAGCGCTCACGAATCTCACGTAAAGTGCTTAAAGGAATAAAAGCCCCTGTTGGATTATTCGGATTATCAATCAAAACCAGTTTGGTCCGCGATGTACATGCACCTATAAGTGCTTGAGGATCAATAAACTGCCCGACTTTAGCACTTGCTCGTATTAGAGTAGCACCGACTCGTTGCGCCGCCGTTTCATAAAGCGCATAGCCATGTTTTAACACAAGCATTTCGTCTTGTTGAGACAGTAACGCCTCAGCCAGTAAAAAAATAAGGGCCGCAGATCCATTACCACAAACTATTTTCTCCCCCGACAGGTGATGGTGTGCCGCCAATTGATCTATGACCTTACGACATGAGCTGTCTGCATACCGATTGGTTTGTTGCATACTCATTTTCACTGCATCAAGCACTGCCTCTGATGGAGGATGGTTGTTTTCATTGGAAGCAAGATGAATGACTTTTTCAAATCCCGGCACAGAAGACTCGCCTACAGGATATAACTGCATCGCACGAATATAAGGCTTAATGTTTGACATCACTCATCTCTCAAAAACGAACGGATAATCGTCGCAACACGCGTTGGGGAATCTATGTGCACATGATGAGAGCCGGTCACATCAACAACCTGCAGTGAAGACATACCCTCTGTTTCATTATTTAAATTTTGACCTTTCAACATCCCATTGTCTGCTTTGATTAATAAAGAAGGACAAACAATACTGCGCAAAATGAGTTGCGATTGCGTGTGTGTCATTGAGCGGTGCGACTTAAAATGTAAGCGCCTGTCCGTACGCGATGCAAACCCATTAGATACAGGATAGAGATCTCTTATCGCTAATAATTCAGCCGCTTTTTTAGAACACTCTGAAAACATACAGCGAATATCTACCGCTTCATCGATGGTGTTGTATATGGCTTGTCGCGCGGATTGATGTTTACGACTTTGCATGTTCAATTGAAATTGTTCAAGATAAGCACCATCAGCGACCACCGGAGGCCCAAGCTTATCAATCATGATTAAATGCGAAATTTTCTCCGCAATCGCAGCTGTTAAGACAGCGCCAATACCTGCGCCCAATGAATGCCCAACCACCGAAAACCGTTCCCAGCCTAACTCATCAAGTACACTGAGCAAAATGAGCACCTGCGCGTCTAGTGTATACAGCGCATGCTTAGGCAAATGTGGCGAACACCCATGACCAGGAAGATCAGGGGCCACGATATAGTAATCAGACAATAAATCCGCCAAAGATGCAAAGCTCGATGAATTCTCTAACCAACCGTGCAACGCCAATAAAGGTGGATTTCTTTCATCCCCCCATACTTGGGCATTCAGTTTAAAATCTGTGCCTAAAATCACTTCTTTTTTCAACATATTCATCAATACTCTAAACGGCCTTTCATCTCATGAAAAGGAATCATCACGTGCTCACGATAGGCAGGGCGCTCTTGTAAACGTTGATACCACGCATTAACTCGCGGTAAATGTGGTCGCTCTATGTCCAACTCAAAATAGCGATACAAGCCAGTTCCTACCGTTATATCTGCCAATGACAATTGATCCGTACAAAGGAAATCATGATCTTTGAGTTGCTGCTCCAATATGTGGAAGTGCTTGTTACAACAGACAAGGCTTTGATGAATTTGAGGCCAATTTTTTTGTGCGTCTGGGGTACGATAAAATCCCCAAAATACGCCTGTTAAAAAATCGGGCTGGAAACTCGTTTGAGCCCAATCCATCCATGGGTCAATTTTTCCCCTCACCTTTACATCGTCAAACCAAAAGGTCTCTTGCGCATAGGTCGCCGCCAAATAACGCAATATGGCATGTGATTCCCAAATGATAGTGCCATTATCAGATAAAACAGGAATTCGAGCATGGGGATTCATCGCTATAAAGTCGGCATGATCAAGTCCACCAAACGCACCGCCTACTGAAATATGCTGATAAGGCAACGCGAGCTCCCCCATCAACCATCTGACTTTCTGGACATTATAAGAACTATTTCGCCCCCAAACGATTAGCATGCTTTACTCCTATCAAAACGCGCCCATAGGTTATCCGCACACGCTTGCGCTTCTTCAATAATATGGTCTTCATTCACCGTAAGCACGCGCCCCCCTTCAACTAAAATACGCCCATCCACCATCACCATTTCAACATCACTGGCATGTGCATGATAAATCAATGTGCTGACAGGATCAGTCACAGGACAAAGACCTAAGCGTC
>JAHFRX010000082.1 GCA_023266075.1 Legionellaceae bacterium
AGTAATAAGGTGAGGCTTTTCCAAGCTGCCATTTGCAACTTTCATTCGCAAATTAAACTGCTTTTTTCTCACTTCTAGAAGCTCATTCTCAAGCTCAGATACTGATTTTCCTCTGAGTGAGTCAACCAATTCACTTTTTTTACTCATCACATCACCTTCCTTTCTTCAAAGATAACTTTGAAGGGAAGTTTTGCTTTAGCAAGCTCAAACGCTTCGATCGCAAGTTCACGTGGAACGCCTTCCATTTCAAAGAGTACTTTACCCGGCTGAATTTGCGCAACCCAATATTCAACACTGCCTTTACCCTTACCCATACGAACTTCAAGAGGCTTTTGTGTAATTGGTTTGTCAGGAAAAACCCGAATCCAAATTTTACCATCACGCTTTACATGACGAGTCATGGCTCGACGTGCAGCTTCAATCTGTCTTGCCGTCAATCGTCCTCTTTCAGTAGCCTTCAAACCGAATTCACCAAAGCTCACTGAAGAGCCTCGAAGTGCAAGCCCTCGGTTTCTTCCCTTCATTTGTTTACGATATTTTGTTCGTTTTGGCTGTAACATAATTCCAATTCCTCACTTACTTGCTGCTGCGCGTTTCACGGGCTTTATGTGCAACAGTTTCGCCTTTAAAAATCCATACTTTAACACCAATAATGCCATATGTTGTTTTAGACTCAGCAGTACCATAATCAATGTCGGCTCTGAATGTATGCAAAGGAACACGTCCTTCTCGATATGATTCGCTACGCGCAATTTCAGCGCCACCCAAGCGACCACTCACCATGATTTTAATACCTTTAGCACCAGACTTTAAAGCAGATGTCACGGCACGCTTCATCGCACGTCTAAACATCACACGCTGCTCAAGCTGTTGCGCAATATTCTCTGCAACAAGCGTCGCATCAAGCTCAGGCTTTTTCACCTCTTCAATATTCAAATGAACAGGCACATTCAACTTTTTAGAGATTTCTGCACGTAATGCATCAATCCCACCACCTTTCTTACCGATCAAAACACCTGGGCGCGCACTATGGATAGTCACAACAGCATTATTCGCTGGCCTATCTATCTGAATTTTGCTCACCGCGGCAGACATGAGTTTTTTCTTCAGTTCTCTACGCAAATTAATGTCTTCGTTAAGTAAGCGCGAATAGTTTTTATTTGTTGCATACCAATTCGAATTCCACTTTTTAACGATACATAAACGGATACCGATTGGATTGACCTTCTGACCCATTACCCTACTCCCCGTTTGATACTTTAATCGTAATATGGCAGTTGCGCTTCGTAATTCTGTTCGCTCTACCCTTGGCTCTAGGACTGATTCGTTTCATAGAAGCCGCTTCATCAACAAATATTGTGCTCACTTTAAGCTCATCTATATCCGCACCTAAATTATGCTCTGCATTTGCAACCGCAGACTCAAGCACTTTTAGTATCAACTCAGCACCTTTTTTAGGCGTAAACTTAAGCACACCTAATGCCTCAGACACACCCATACTACGAACCATATCTGCAACCAATCTGCCTTTCTGAGCAGACAGTCGTGCGTTTTTTAACTTCGCTGTAACTTCCATCGCCGCCTCTTATTTGCCTTTAGCCTTTCTGTCTCCAGAATGACCTTTAAATGTCCGAGTCATGGCAAACTCACCCAATTTGTGTCCAACCATATTATCAGTAATAAACACAGGGACATGATCTCTGCCGTTATGTACTGCAATTGTCAAATCAATCATTTCAGGAATAATTGTCGACCGTCTAGACCAAGTTTTAATTGGTTTTTTAGATTTTGTTGCAATGGCTGCCTCAACTTTGTTTAGCAGATGCTTATCAATAAAAGGACCTTTTCTAATAGAACGAGCCACTTGTCTACCCTCTTAATTATTTTTGCTTACGTCGTCTAACGATAAATGTATCAGTTCGCTTGTTTGAGCGCGTCTTATACCCCTTCGTCTTAACACCCCATGGTGAAACCGGATGACGTCCAGCTGATGTCCTACCCTCGCCGCCACCATGTGGGTGATCAACAGGGTTCATCGCAACACCACGAACAGTTGGTCGTATGCCACGCCAACGCTTTGCACCAGCTTTACCTAACACTCTTAATGAATGCTCAAGATTACCTACTTCACCAACTGTTGCACGACAAGTTAGCAATACTTTTCGCATTTCAGTTGAGCGCAACCGAATCGTCGCATAAACACCCTCTTTGGCGACGATTTGACCACTACAACCAGCACTCCGCAATAACTGCGCGCCCTTTCCTGGCTTTAATTCAACACAGTGGATTGTTGTACCCATAGGGATATTTTTCAATGGGAGACAATTACCAGCACTAATAGGCGCATCTTGCCCGCTCACAACTGCATCACCGGCCTTTAGGCCATTGGGTGCGATGATGTATTTTCGCTCACCATCTTTATACAAAATAAGTGCAATCAGCGCGGAACGATTAGGATCGTATTCAATACGCTCAACCCGTCCCTCAATACCGTCTTTTAATCGCTTAAAATCAATCATTCGATATTGCGTGCGCGTGCCACCACCAATATGTCTCACAGTGATCCGACCTTGATTATTTCGCCCGCCGGTCTTTTTTAACTTTTCTACTAAACCAGGATAAGGTTTTCCCTTATGTATACCAGGATGTACAACGCGAATTTCGCCTCGCTTACCTGGTGATGTTGGCTTGGATTTCAATAATGGCATAATTACTTATCCTACTCTGTCACTGTAAAATCAATGTCGAAGCCCGATTGCAAACTGACATATGCTTTTTTCCAGTCGGACCTCATACCCAATCGTTGCTTAAACCGCTTTGCTTTACCTTTCACATTGAGAACCGCAACACGCTTTACTTTCACATTAAATAATTGCTCAACAGCTTCTTTAATTTCAGGCTTTGTTGCTGTTTTTAAGACTTTAAACGTGAACTGTTTATGCTTTTCAGCTAACAATGTCGCTTTCTCAGAGATGGCTGGCTCTCTAACGATCATTAACATACGCTCTTTATTCATTGTAATTGTTCCTCCAGCACTTTCACTGCATCGAGCGTCATCAAAATATGCTCGTAGCGCAATAAGATGTATGGATCTATTGACGACGTGTCACAAATCGCATAATCATGTAAATTTCGAGAACTTAAGTACTCCATCTCACCGACTTCATGCATCAAAATCAATGCACTCTCAATCTTCAAAGCTTGCATTTTTGCTTTAAATTCTTTTGTCTTTGGTGTTTCACAGGTGAACTCACTGACAATTATCAATCGACCTGAACGATAAAGCTCGGCAATTATACTACGAATTGCGCCTTTGTACATTTTTTTATTAATCTTTTGTGAATAATCACGTTTCTTCGCAGCAAAAATCACACCGCCAGAGCGCCAAAGTGGACTACGAATTGTACCAGCACGTGCTCGGCCAGTACCTTTTTGATTCCACGGCTTCTTTCCACCACCACGAACTTCAGCACGCGTTTTTTGTGCGCTATTACCAGAACGGTCATTATTTAGAACTGTTACAACGGCTTGATGAATCAAATCTTCACGATAAGGCGCATTAAAGACTACATCACTCACTTCGAATTTAGTGTTTTTATCTTGAATCGAGAGTTCCATTATTTGCGCTCCTCTTTAGATTTCACAGCTGGCTTAATTTCAACTCTTGCACCAGGAGCACCAGGAATAGCACCTTTGATTAAAAGCAGGTTTCTTTCAACGTCTACACGAACGAGCTCAAGTGATTGTGTTGTCACACGAGCATTACCCATATGACCCGCCATTTTTTTGCCTTTAAATACACGCCCTGGTGTTTGGTTTTGGCCAATAGAGCCAGGAACCCGATGCGATCTTGAGTTACCATGTGTCGCGTCTTGTGTTCTAAAATTATGACGTTTAACCGTTCCTGCAAAACCTTTACCTTTAGAATGTGCAGACACATCAACTGTTTGTCCGCCCGTAAACACATCCGCTACAGTAAGCATCTGCCCTAATGTATAATTGTCTAAGTTATCCACTCTAAACTCACACATCATATCGCCTGCTTCAATCTGAGCTGCAGCAAAATGCCCTGTCATTGGCTTATTGACTCGACTTGCTTTCTTCATACCGCCGGTGAGTTGAACTGCACTGTAACCATCTCGCTCTTCATTTTTAAGTTGCGAAACACGATTAGGTACGACTTCAACCACTGAAACAGGAATGGAAGCACCACCCTCAGTGAAGACTCGCGTCATGCCAACCTTGCGGCCTAATAAACCGATCATCATTTACCCCTCAATAATATTTTGTACGCATTAATCGTCAAGACTAATTTGAACATCAACGCCTGCAGCCAGATCAAGCTTCATCAACGCATCTACCGTTTTCTCAGTAGGGTTGAGAATAATCACTAGGCGCTTATGTGTACGAATCTCATACTGATCTTGCGCATCCTTATTCACATGTGGAGAAGTCAGCACAGAATATTTTTCTTTTTTGACAGGCAATGGAATAGGACCCCTAATCGTCGCACCAGTTCGCTTGACTGTCTCAACAATTTCACGTGTTGACACATCTATCATGCGGTGATCAAACGACTTTAGCCTAATTTTAATATTTTGATTATTTGTCATTTTCTCACTCGATTATTTTAGCAACAACACCCGCACCAACGGTACGGCCACCTTCACGAATCGCAAATCGCAACCCTTCATCCATCGCAATCGGCGCATGAAGTGCTATCACCAATTTCACGTTGTCACCTGGCATCACCATCTCAACACCTGATGGTAAATCACATGTGCCTGTCACGTCTGTTGTTCTGAAATAAAACTGTGGACGGTAACCATTGAAAAATGGCGTATGACGACCACCTTCCTCTTTTGACAGCACGTATACTTCTGCTTCAAACTTTGTGTGTGGCTTAATCGAGCCTGGCTTCGCCAATACTTGACCACGCTCCACATCTTCTCGCTTCGTTCCGCGTAATAATATACCTACGTTGTCACCCGCTCGTCCTTCATCTAACAACTTCCGGAACATTTCAACACCTGTACATATCGTCTTCGTCGTCGGACGGATGCCAATAATCTCTACTTCTTCACCCACCTTCACGATTCCGCTTTCGATTCGGCCAGTCACCACCGTGCCACGACCCGATATCGAGAATACATCTTCGATCGGTAACAAGAAGCTCTTATCAATATTCCGAACAGGCTCCGGTATATATGCATCCATCGTATCGACAAGCTTCAATATCGCCGCCTCACCTATCTCACTTGTATCGCCTTCCAACGCTTTCAGCGCTGAGCCCACTATTATTGGAATATCATCACCAGGAAAATCGTATGAGCTTAATAGATCACGGACTTCCATCTCTACCAACTCAAGTAACTCAGCATCATCAACCATGTCCGCTTTATTTAAAAATACGACGATGTAAGGAACACCGACTTGACGTGACAACAAAATATGCTCGCGCGTCTGCGGCATCGGTCCATCTGCCGCAGAAACCACTAATATTGCGCCGTCCATCTGTGCTGCACCCGTGATCATGTTCTTGATATAATCCGCATGACCCGGACAGTCCACATGTGCATAGTGACGGTTCGTTGACTCGTACTCCACATGCGCTGTAGATATCGTAATCCCGCGTGCACGCTCTTCTGGTGCCGCATCAATTTGATCATACGCCTTTGCAATACCACCATGCTTCTTCGCCATGATCGTTGTAATCGCTGCTGTTAGCGTTGTCTTGCCATGATCAACGTGACCAATCGTTCCTACGTTAACATGCGGTTTCTTCCGCTCAAATTTTTCCTTCGCCATTTTTAATTACCTCATTCGCTTTTATATTTTTTGATAATTGCATCAGCAATGCTTGCTGGTGCTTCAGCATATTTAGAAAATTCCATTGTGTAAGTCGCTCGACCTTGCGTCGCAGAACGCAAGTCAGTTGAGTAACCAAACATTTCTGCTAATGGAACTTCTGCGTGAATTAATCGGCCCGCAGGTGACTCATCCATACCTTGCAGAACACCTCTCCTTCGGCTGAGGTCACCCATGACATCACCCATGTACTCTTCAGGCGTCACAACCTCAACACTCATGATAGGCTCTAGCAAAACAGGTGTCGCTTTCTGAGCACCTTGCTTGAATCCCATTGAACCGGCAATTTTAAATGCCATTTCACTAGAATCCACTTCATGGAACGAACCATCAAATAAAGTTACCTTCACATCGACTACAGGGTAACCCGCAATAACGCCATTTTGAAGCTGTTCTTGAATACCTTTGTCAACAGCAGGGATATATTCTTTCGGAATAACGCCGCCCACAATATCGTTCACGAACTCATAACCTTGACCGCGTGATAACGGCTCAATTTTAAGCCATACATGACCATACTGCCCACGACCACCAGACTGGCGCACAAACTTACCTTCTTGCTCAACAGTAGCCTTCAATGTTTCACGATAAGCAACCTGAGGTTTACCCACATTTGCTTCTACCAGAAACTCACGCTTCATTCTGTCTACGATAATCTCAAGATGAAGTTCGCCCATCCCTTCGATGATTGTTTGTCCAGTCTCTTCATCTGT